>NZ_JBHWGV010000094.1:0-22501 GCF_042732955.1 Kitasatospora sp. NPDC059747
GGGGCCCTGGCGGGCCCGCGTGCGGAGCTACACCGCGAGGGTCGGGGCCACCAGCGCGCGCGACTCGGCGTAGAGGGCGGCGGCCGGCGGGAGGACGGTGGGGACCCCCGCGTGGAGGACCGTCGTCGTGCCCGTCCCGATGCGGCTCGGGTCCGCGACACGGCGCAGCGCCTGGGCCGCGACCGCGTCGGCGGAGCCGTAGAAGGTGAAGCCCGGGGCCACCGTGGCGGCGACGGCCGCGCGGATGCGGTCCTCGACCAGCTCGTAGTGGGTGCAGCCGAGGACGATCGCCGACGTGCCGGCGGGCGTCCGCGCGGCGGCGTCCGCGATCGCCGCGGTGATCGCGTCGTCGTCGCCGTGCTCGACCGCGTCCGCCAGCCCCGGGCAGGCGACCTCCGTCACGTCCGCCGTGCCCCCGAAGTCGCGGATCAGGCCGCGCTGGTAGGCGCTGCCCGTGGTGGCCGGAGTCGCCCAGATGGCGACCGGCCCGCCGAGCGCCGCCGCGGGCTTGATGGCCGGGACGGTGCCGATGACGGGCAGCTCCGGTTCGAGCTCGGCCCGCAGGGTGGCGAGCGCGTGGACGGAGGCGGTGTTGCAGGCGATCACGAGCGCGTCCGGCCCGAGCGCCGCCGCGGCCCGGGCGCAGCCGAGCGCGAGCTCGGTGATCTCTTCGGGCGTGTGCGGGCCCCACGGCATCGACGCGGGGTTCGACGACAGCACGAGGTCGACGTCCGGGCGCAGCTTCCGCAGCGCGGCGGCGGCGGCCAGCAGGCCGATTCCGGAGTCCATCAGTGCGATCTTCACGGGACAGGACTTTAGTCGATCCCCCCTTCCGGGCCCGTTCTGCGGCAGACTGCCGGAGTGACCGTCCTGCTGTGGATCGCCGCGTCCTCCCTGCTGGTCTGGCTCTGGCTGGCGTGCTGCCACGGGTCCTTCTGGCGCACCGACGTGCGGCTCCCGCCGCGCCGGCCCCCGGCGCGCTGGCCGCAGGCGGCCGTCGTGGTGCCGGCCCGGGACGAGGCGCGGGTGCTGCCGGTCAGCCTGCCGACGCTGCTGGCGCAGAAGTACCCGGGACGCGCACGGGTGATCCTGGTGGACGACCACAGCTCCGACGGCACCGGCGCCCTCGCCGCGGAGCTGCGGACGATGGACGGCCTGGAACTGACCGTCACCACCCCTCCCCCGCTGCCGCCCGGCTGGACGGGCAAGCTGTGGGCGCTGCGGCACGGCGTCGAACTGGCCGGCCCGGACGCGGAGTACCTCCTCCTGACGGACGCGGACATCGCGCACGGCCCGGACTCGCTCGCCGAGCTGGTGGCCGCGGCCGAGAGCAACGGGCTGGACCTCGTGTCCCAGATGGCCCGGCTGCGGGTCCAGACCGGCTGGGAACGGCTCATCGTGCCCGCGTTCGTGTACTTCTTCGCACAGCTGTACCCGTTCCGCCGGAGCAACCGCCCCGGCGGACGGACGGCGGCCGCGGCGGGCGGCTGCTCGCTGGTGCGGCGGGAGGCGCTGGAACGGGCGGGCGGCGTGGCCGCGATCCGGGGCGCGGTGATCGACGACGTGTCGCTGGCCCGCGCGGTGAAGGCGACGGGCGGGCGGACCTGGCTCGGCCTCGCCGGGGAGGTCGACAGCGTCCGGCCGTACCCACGACTGGAGCAGCTGTGGCGGATGGTCTCGCGCAGCGCGTACGCCCAGCTGCGGCACTCGCCGCTGCTCCTGCTCGGGACGGTGCTCGGGCTGGCGCTGGTGTACCTGGTCCCGCCGGTGGCGACGGTGACCGGCCTGCTCGCGGGGGCTCCGGCGGTCGCCGTGGCGGGCGGGGCGGCGTGGGCGCTGATGGCCGGCACGTACCTGCCGATGGTCCGGTACTACGGGCAGCCGGCTCCGGCCGTGCTGCTGCTCCCGTTCACGGCGGCGATGTACCTGCTGATGACGGTGGACTCGGCCGTCCAGCACTGGCGCGGGCGGGGAGCGGCCTGGAAGGGCCGGACGTACTCGCAGCAGGCCTGACACCCGGGCTCCGGGTTGGCGGGTGTCCGGGTGTCCGGGTGGCGGGTTGGCGGGTGTCCGGGTTGGCGGGTGTCCGGCTCTGGGACCGGCGCGGGCTGACGTGGTTCGGCGCGGGAGCCGGGGCAGGAATCCGGGGCGGGGATCCGGCTGGGATTCCGCGCGTGATTCCGCGCGCGACCGGCTGTCGCGGATCCATACTGCTCGAATGGACCGTCAACGGCTCTCCCGTCTCGCCCATGCCCGCCACCCGGTCGCCGCGCCGCTCGCGGACGAGTCGGTGGCCCGACTGCTGGAGCGCGCCACCGGGCACGCCGAGGCCGGCCGGATGCTGGACCTCGGCTGCGGGGAGGGCGCCTGGCTGGTCCGAGCGCTGGCCGCGCGCCCGCGGTGGCGGGCGGTCGGGGTCGACCTCGACGCGGACGCGCTGACCCGGGCCCGGGAGACGGCGACCGCGCTGGGCGTGGTGCGACGGATCGGCCTCCACCACGTCGACGCACGGGAGTTCGGCTCGGCGGAACCGTTCGACCTGGTCCTGAACGTCGGTGCGACGCACGCTTTCGGCGGGCTGCTGCCGGCATTGGCCGCCGTCCGCGATCAACTCGCGCCGGGCGGGCGGGTACTGGTCGGCGAGGCGTTCTGGGAGCGCGAGCCGTCCCGGGCCGCGCTGGAAGGGCTGGGCGCGGACCGGGACGACTACGCGGACCTGGCGACCACCACCGACCGCCTGATCGCCGAGGGCTGGACACCGGTGGACGGGCACGTCAGCAGCCAACAGGAGTGGGACGCCTACGAGTTCTCGTGGACGGGCACGCTCGCCGAGTGGGCGCTCGACCACCCGGACGACCCCGGCGCGGCCTCCGCCCGCGAGGCCGCCGACCGGCACCGCACCGCTTGGCTGCACGGCTACCGGGGCGTGCTCGGGTTCGTCACCTACCTGCTGCGGCGTGACTGAACCCTCCTACCACGCAGGTCACTTCTGGGTTCGCGCGAGGAAGTCGTCGATCAGCGGGGCGATTTCGGGCAGCTTCTCCTCCAGCGCGAAGTGCCCGGTGTCGAGGACGTGCAGCTCGGCGCCGGGGAGATCGCGCAGGTAGGCGCGGGCGCCGGCCTCCGTGAAGAACAGGTCGTTGCGGCCCCAGACGATCAGCGCCGGCGGCTGGTCGGCGCGCAGCCACTCCTGCCAGACCGGGTAGAGCTCGACGTTGGAGTGGTAGTCCAGGGCGAGTTCGACCTGGATGTCCTTGCGGCCGGGCCGGTCGAGGAAGTGCTGGTCGAGCGTCCAACCGTCGGGGGCGACGAGGGTCGGGTCGCCGGTGCCGCCCTCGTACTGGCCGCGGGTGATCTCCAGGGTGAGGATCGCGCGGGCCCGTTCGCCGGCACCCTCGACGCCGTGCCGGTTGGCGATGAACTCCCGCGCCTGGTCGGAGAGTCCCTCCTCGTAGGCGTTGCCGTTCTGGACCACCAGACCGGTGATCCACTCGGGCCGGCGGGTCGCCAGGCGGAACCCGACGGGGGCGCCGAAGTCGAAGACGTACAGCGCGAAGCGGTCGAGGCCGAGCGCGAGGCAGAACCGCTCGACGACGTCGGCGAGGGTGTCGAAGCGGTAGTGGAAGGCATCCGGCGCGGGGCTGTCGCTGTGGCCGAAGCCGGGGTAGTCGGGGGCTATCAGGCGGTAGCGGGTGCCGAGCGCGTCGAACAGACGGGCGTACTGGTGCGACGCGGACGGGAAGCCGTGCAGCAGGAGGAGAACGGGGGCGTCGGCCGGGCCGGTCTCGCGGTAGAAGACGCGCAGGCCGTCGAGATCGACGTGGCGGTGGTGGACGTGCGGGATCGTCAGCTCGCTCATGCTAACCATTAAACAGCATTGAGATGGTTAGTTGGCAAGGATGAACTCACTGATTCCATGTCACTGACTCCACGTCACCGGCCCGACCGGGCCCGGGCATCAGTGCTTGCGCTGCTGCTCCTGCTGGACCAGGTAGTCCAGCACCTCGGGCATCGCGTCGACGCTGCCGGCCTTGCTCGGCGAGGTGCGGTACTCGCCCTGGACGACCACCGTGGGCAGCTCGTTGACGCCGTAGCGGACGAACTGCGCGGCCGCGTCGTCGACCGACCGCGCCACCTCGGCGGACCGGTAGGCCTCGCGGAACCGCTGCGGGTCGACGCCGTGGCGCGCGGCCCAGTCGGTGGCGGCGACCTCGGTGGTGAGGTCGGCCTTGTCGTTGTGCACCGAGCGGAACGCGCTCACCTGCAGTCTCTCGACCAGGCCGAGGCGCTCCAGCGTGTAGTACAGGCGTGCGTGGCCGCGCTGCACGGCCTCCTCCGGGCCGCCCTGCCAAATCGCGGGGACCCGACGCAGGGCGACGTCCGAGCGGTGCTTGTCCGACCAGGCCTGGAGCGGCTGTTCGAGCTGCTGCGAGTGGCCGCAGTCGTACCAGAAGAACTCGACCGCCTCGGTGCGGGCGGACTCGCGCACCGGCTGCGGGTGGTCGAGCTTCACGTACTGGACGCCCTCGGCGGGCTGGCGGTGGACGGCCGCGCCGGCCTGGACGGGCGACGCGGCGATCCCGGCGGCGACCGCGAGCAGGACGGTGGACCTCAGCAGCGCCTTCGACTTCGCGGGCTTCGCGGGCTTCACGGGCTTGAGGGGCTTCGCCGGCGCCTCGGGCTTCTCGGACTTCGCAGGATTCACATCGGGCAGTCTGGCCGTGACGGTTCGTTACCGGCGAGTCGTCGCAGGGCAGGTAGGGCCCGATTCGCCCGATCGGCGTACCGGGGCGTACGGATGGTGACGTGCGGCAGTGGACTGGCGGCGGTGGACCGGCGATGGGTGACGCGCGATGGGCGACGGGCGACGGGCGACGGGCGACGGCGGACAACTAACAGATGACAGATAACAGATGTTGAAATCTGTCATCTGTTATCTGTTCGCCGTCACCCGTCTCGCCCGCCCCCGGCTCTCCGCCCACACCTCGGCGACCAGCCGCTGCCAGGCGTCCACGACCGCGCCGAGCTCGAAGTGCGCGAGCGCGTGCTCCCGGGCCGCCGCGCCGAGGCCCGCTCGGTTGCAGGCCAGCACCTTGGCCAGCGCCTCCGCAAGGGCGAGCGGATCCCCCGGGGCGACCAGCGCGCCGGTCGCCCCGTCCCGGACCACCTCCCGCACCCAGCCCACGTCCGTCGCCACCGCCGGCACCCCGGCCAGCGCCGCCTCGATGAGCGCGCCGGGCACGCCCTCGCTGTCACTCGTCAGCAGCACTGCGTCGGCGGCCCGGTAGAGCGGAACGGGGTCGGGCAGCGCACCGAGGAAGTGGGCCCGGGCCGCGGCCGGGTGCCGGGCCAGGACCTCCCGCAGCGGGCCGTCCCCGGCGACGGCGAGGCGGACGTCCGGCAGCCGGTCGAGCACGTCGAGCGCGAGGTCCAGCCGCTTCTCGGGCGCGATCGCGCCGATCCACGCCACCAGCAGGACGTCCACGGGCAGCCCGAGCGCGTGCCGGGCGGCCCGCCGCTCGTCCTTCCCCTCCGCGGGCGGATAACTCTCGGCTGCACGGGAGTTGGGGATCACCCGCACCTTTCCGTCGGGCAGCCGGAAGTGCTCCTCCAGGACGGTCCTGGCCTCGTCGGTGAGCGTGGTGACGGCCGCCGCCCGGTGCAGGAGGGTGCTGCCGCGGACCCGGCGCAGCGCCGTCCCCGTCCAGTAGCGGGGGTGGCCGACGGACACGTAGACGAACGGCGTGCGGGTCCCGGCCAGGGCGAGGGCGCAGGCGGCGAGGGTGTCGGAGCCGTGGGCGAGGACGACGTCGGCGGCGCGGGCGGCGGAGCGCAGGGCCAGCAGCGTGGAGGGACGCAGCCGGCCGGGGCCGAGGACGGTCGCGGTGCGCGCGCCGGGGGCGTCAGGCGCGAAGGGCGAGTGCTGCGGGTACTGCCGGTACTGCGAGGGGAGCGACACGGGCGAGGACGTGGATGAGGACGTGGACGTTGCGCCCGGTTGGCCCGGCGCCAGGGGCTCGTGGGCCGCCGGCGACGTCTGCGGACGTGCCTCGGGCGGTATCGCCCGCGCCGCGGGGCCGTGGTCCGGCCCGCCGTCGGGCTGCTGCTCGATACGCTGCCCCGACCGCGAGCCCGAGGAGGAGCGTGAGCCGGGGTTCGGCGCGAGGGCCATCAAGGCGGAGGACTGGCCCCGCCGGCGCATCTCGTGGTGGAGGTCCCGGGCGAAGTTCTGGGCGCCGCTGCGGCGCGAATCGCTGATCAGGTGCAGGATGCGGGGACGGGTTTCGGCCGGGTCGGCCGACGTATCGCACGTGTCGTCGGGCATGGCAACGACCTTGGCACAGCGTCACGCGCGCGACAGCCCCTTCGCACCACCCGGTGGTGGTCCGTGCGCCCGCGCTGATACCCCCGGCGTGCGCTGGCAGCCCGCCGTCGTGCGCCGGATGCGACCGCTGTGCGCCCCGGTTCGCCCCACCGTTCGGCCCTGTTCCACCCCGGTCCGGCCCGTTCCCCGCCACACGGCGCCGGTCGGCACCGTGTGGCGTTCCCCTCGCGCGTAATCCCTGGCGGGCCGCGCGGGCCACCTGCGATGCTGATCGGCAGTCAGGGCGCGTCCGGCACGGGAGAACGGACGCACCCGGTGAAGGGCGGGGGTGGCCTGTGCACGTGCTTCAGGTGATCGACGACGTCAGCCGGCTCGGTGCGGCCGGGCGGGCCCTGCTCGCGATGACGCCCCAACTGGTGCGCGCGGGCGTCGGTTTGGACGTCGCTTACCTCCACGACGTGCCCGGCGGCTGTCAGGCCGAGCTCACCGAGGCGGGCGCCGCCGTGTTCGCCGTCGGCCGCCCGGGCCGGGCCGCCACCGCGGCCGCGCTGCACCGGCTGATCCGCGAGCGCCGCCCCGACCTCGTCCACACCACCCGCCACGCCGGGGCCCGGCGCTCCGACCTGCTCGCCCGCGCCGCCGCGCTGGCCGCCCGGACGCCGGTGGTCACCAGCCTGGCCGATCCGCCGTCCGGCGCGGCGGGGGCGGCCGGGCTCGGCCCGTCCCAGGCGCTGGACGCCGCGACCGCCCGGGGCACCCGCCGCTTCCACGCCCTCACCCGGTACGTCGCCGCGGCGACGGCGCAACGCCTCCGGGTGCCCCGCCGGCGGATAGACGTCGTCCCGCGCGGACGTGACCCGGAGTTGCTCGGCACCGCGACCCCCGAGCGCCGGGCCGCCGTGCGCGGGGCGCTGGCCCTGCCCGGGGACGTGCCCGTCGTGCTCGTCGCCGCCGGCCAGTACCACCGCAAGGGCCTGGACGTGCTGCTCGACGCCTGGCCGGCGATCCGGCGCGCGGAGCCGACGGCCGTCCTGTTGCTCGCGGGTGCCGAGGGCCCCGAGACGGCGCGGCTGCGCGCACTCGCCGACGCCGCCGGGAACGTCCGTTTCCTCGGGCCGCGCGAGGACGTCGCCGATCTGATGGCCGCCGCCGACGCGGTCGCGGTGCCCGCGCGGCGGGACGGCCAGGGCGGTGCGGCGATCGAGGCGATGGGCATCGGCACGCCCCTGGTCTGCACGGACCTGCCCGGTCTGCGCGAGACCGTCGGGTCCGGGGACTACGCCCGGCTCGTCCCGCCGGAGCGGCCGGCCGACCTCGCGGCGGCCATCGCCGACACACTCACGGACCGGTCGGCGGCCCGCGCGCGGGCGACGGCGGCCCGGGCGCGCTTCCTCACCTCGTTCACACTGCACCAAGTGTCCGCCCAGATGGTCGAGTTCTACGAACGCTCACTGCGCGTGCGACCGGTGTGAGGGAGGGCGGAGCCCGGACCACGAGGTCACGCAGCCGCCCCCCGGTCAGCCGCGAACGGCACCGAACCGAACCGCACCACACGGCACCGAACAACACCGAACAACACCGGACGACACCGACCCCGCCGGATCGCCCCGTACGCGGAGCGCCCGGGCGCCGACTGCGTACGGCCCGCTCCCGTCCGAGGCCCGTTACGCGAATCGGGTGAACGCGGTTGGACCTCAGCCCCGACCGGTCGGCAGGATGTCCGGCCGGGGCGCCTCCGTGTACCCCATCTCCCCCTCCCCCGTACGGATTTGGAGTACTCGGTGTTCAAGGGATTCCGCAGCTTCCTGCTGCGCGGAAACGTGGTGGACCTCGCGGTCGGCATCGTGATCGGCGCGGCCTTCACCGCCGTCGTCACCGGGTTCGTCACCGCCTTCCTCACTCCGCTCATCGGGGTCGCGACCGGCGCCGTCGGCGACTTCACCCAGAAGACCTTCGACGTCGCGGGCACCCGCTTCCCCTACGGCGTGTTCGTCAACGCGCTGATCGGCTTCGTCCTGGTCGCCGCCGTCATCTACTTCGTCGTGGTGGTGCCGGTCGGCAAGCTGCAGGCCCGGTTCGAGGAGGGCGAGCCGGCGCCGGCCGCCAAGGTCGACTGCCCGGAGTGCCTGAGCGCGATCCCGGCCGCGGCGCGGCGCTGCTCGTTCTGCACCTCCGAGGTCACCGGCCACCCCGGCCTCCCGGCCCAGGCCCAGGCCCTGCAGTCGCACTGACGAGGCACACCAGCTGAGCGCCCCGGCGGGCGCGCCGACCGGGCCCACTGCCCGGCCCGGCCTCGCACAAGTCGGGCCGCACGGGCGAGAAGTCGGCCCGCGCACACGCTGACGGGGACTTTATCCCCGAAACATTCACGAGCCCCCGCCGCACCCTCGGCGGGGGCTCGAACGCGCCCGCGCACGCCCCGTCCGTAAAAGTTTCTCCGCCAGGTACCCGGGCCATCACCGGCCAGTCACCACAAGGCCCCGCAGGTCGCGCGTCCGGGCGCTGTTCGATCACTGACGGGGTGTCGAGGTTGTCCGGATCTGAACGCCGGTATGTCCGTTCTTCCTACTTTCGAAACCTTTGTGCGAGCGAAGACTGTGTAAACACTCGAACTGCTCCCCCTCCCGCTCTCCTCAGCAGGCGCATTGTGGGCTTACCGTATGCCCCATGACCTCGCCCCGCTCCTACGACGGAGTCGGCTACCCCTCTCCGTCCTTCTCCTCCGGCACGCCGATTTACGACAGCCTTGTCGCCGAACGCGGTGTCCCGCAGATCGCCCCCATCAATGTGCCGGCCGCCCTGCCGCCGGCCATGTCGTCCGGGTACGGATCAAGCCTCGGCCCGTCCTACGACAACCGCTACGGCGCCGGCTACGAGAGCGCCGCCTCCAACCTCCCCGCCCTGCCGCCGGCCCGCCTCGCCCTCGGTCCCGGCCCGAGCAGCGCCCCCTCCGCCGGCCCCGCCACGGCGTACATCCCGGCGCAGTCCGCGCCGGCGTACGCCTCCGCGCCCCAGCCGCCCGTTCCCGGCTACGGCGGCCAGCAGGCGTACCAGCGTCCGCAGCCGTCGGCACCCGGCTTCGCCCAGACCGCGAGCGGCGGTTACCAGCCGTCCGGCGGCCAGAGCTTCGGCGGCCAGAACACCTTCGTCGGCGGCCAGGGCGGCCAGCAGTCGTTCGGTGCGCAGCCGATCGGCGGCCCGGGCGCGTTCGGGCCCGGCCAGCCGGGCCAGCAGCACGGCGGCCCGCAGAGCTTCGGCGGCCAGCAGTCGTTCAACGGCGCGGGCCAGGCCGGCCCCGGCTTCCCTGGCCAGGGCGACCAGTCCTTCGGCGGCGGCCAGCTGCGCCCGGCCATGGCCCCGGTCGCGCCGGTGCGCCCGATGCAGCCGCAGCGTCCGGGCCCGTACGGCGAGCCCGGTCAGTTCCAGCAGAACGGCTACCAGCCGCAGGGCCAGGGCTACTGAGCCACTGACCTCCCAGGGCCGAACCCCCACACGGCCCGCACCCGCACCACCTGAGTACCACCCGGCGCCCCCTGAACGCCGGGCGAACGGAGAAACGGGTCATCCACGGACCGCCCGGAACGCCCCCCACGGCGTCCGGGCGGTCCGTGCGCGTTCAGGGGTCCGTGCGCCATCAGAGGTCCGTGCGCGTTCAGGGGGCACACACAAGGGGCGCGAAGGGGCGCACGCTTTGGCGGGTACGCGGACTGCCCGGCGCGCCCGCGGAAGTGCGCGCACGCACGGGGGCGATCCGACCGGCGCGATCGCGGCTGGCAGGATGGAGGGATGCAGCTCTCCGGACTCCACGTCTACCCCGTCAAGTCCATGTACCGCGTGAGCCCCGACAGCGCCCCCGTCGAACCCTGGGGCCTCGCCGGAGACCGCCGCTGGATGCTCGCCGACCCCACCGGGCGCTTCGTCAGCCAGCGGGAGAACCCCGCCCTCGGCCAGATCCGCACCGGCCTCGGCCCGGACGGGACGCTCACCCTCACCGCCCCGGGCGGCGACCGGATCGAGATCGCCGCCCCCACCGTCGCGGCCGGCGACCCGCTCGCCGAGGTCGAGGTCTGGGGCACCCGCTTCCGCGCCGCCGAGGCGCCCAAGGAGGCGCACGAGTGGATCGCCGAGCACCTCGGCGAGTACCGCCTGGTGCACCTGGACGACCCGCACGCCCGCCCCGTCGACCCGGAGTACGGCGAGCCCGGCGACACCGTCTCGATGGCCGACGGGTTCCCGCTGCTGCTCGCCACCACCGCCTCGCTCGCCCGCCTCAACGAACTCGTCGCCGCCGCGCACCCCGACGGCCACGAGACGCTGCCGATGGAACGTTTCCGCCCCAACGTCGTGGTGGACGGCAGCGAACCCTGGGCCGAGGACGGCTGGCGCCGGATCCGGATCGGCGAGCTGACCTTCCGGGTCGTCAAGCCCTGCGGCCGCTGCGTCGTCACCACCACCGACCAGGAGAGCGGCGAGCGGCGCGGGCCCGAACCGCTGCGCACCCTCGCCAAGCACCACCGGCTGCGCAAGCAGGCCGCGTTCGGCATGAACCTCATCCCCGAGCGGCCGGCTTCCACCGGTCTCCCGGGACAGGGCGGCGACGTCCTCGGCACGCTGCGGCTCGGCGACGAGGTCGAGGTCCTGGAGGACGGCCGGCAGTGGCCGGTCGACTCCCGCGCCTGAGCTGAGCACCGCCGCACGCGCTCCCGCGCGCACCACGCGACCCACCGCCCCCACCGCGCAACTCCCACTCCGGAACCAGGAGTGTGTGCGCTCGTTGAAACCGGTGGGCGGAACATGTGGCGAAGACGGGATCCGCCGGTGCCCGCACGATCGCGGGCACCGGCCGGGCACCGGCCGGAGCACCCCCGCGGGCGCGCTACGGTGGGCGGACGGCCCGCGCACCGCAGCGCGCACGGCCCGATGATCGCCGGCTCGACGAAGGTGGGGACGACAGACCGTCATGGCTGAGCACAGGGTCCGGGTCACCCAGGACAGCGCATCCCGCTGGCGACGCCGCGCCGGCGAGTACGACACGCTCGCGGAGGCCCTCGCCGCCGCCGAACCGGGCGACACCGTGACCGTCCGCCCCGGCACCTTCCGCGAGAACGTGCTGCTCGACAAGCCCGTGACGATCGTCCCGGCGCAGGGCCCCGGCACCGTCCGCATCGACCCGCCCTCCGGCGTGCCGCTGACCGTCACCGCCTCGGCCACCGTCCGCGACCTCGTCGTCGAGGGCGGCGACACCTCCGTCCCCGCCGTCCTCGTCACCGGCCCCGAGGCCGCCCCCTCCTTCAGCGGCTGCCGCGTGGAGAGCCGCTCCGCCAGCGGGTTCGAGATCACCGGCGGCGCCCGCCCCACCCTGCGCGGCTGCGTCGTCGCCAACCCCGGCGGCCTCGGCCTGCGGCTGCGCGGCGAAGGCACCGCCGCCGCGTTCGAGGACTGCGAGGTCGCCGCCGCCGCCCAGGCCGGACTCGCCGTCCTCGGCGGCGCCACCGCCGCCCTCGAACGCTGCCGCGTCCACCACACCGCCGGCGCCGGCGTCCTGCTCTCCGACCCCGGCAGCGCCGCCGAACTGACCGGCTGCGAGATCTACGAGATCCGCGGCAGCGGCGTCCAGGCTGAGGCCCACGCCGGCGGCCGGCTCGTCGACTGCGAGATCCACCGCGTCACGGGCAACGGCCTGACCCTCGACGGCGAGGCCGAACTCACCCTCACCGGCTGCCGCGTCCACGACCTGCCCGAGAACGGCGCCGACCTGCGCGGCCGCGCCCGGCTCACCCTCTCCCACAGCACCGTCCGCGACTTCGGGCGCGGCGCGCTCTCCGTCTGGGACCAGGGCACCGAGGCCGTCGCCGAGTCCAGCCAGATCCACGGCTCCACCGGCGAGTACCCGGCACTGTGGGTCAGCGACGGCGCCCGGCTCACCCTCACCGACTGCGCCCTGCACGACCTGCCCGACGCGCTGTTCGTCCTCGACCGCGACTCCGCCGCCACCGCCGACCGCTGCTCGTTCAGCCGGATCCGCAGCTCGGCGGTCTCCGTCAGCGGCGGCGCCGAGGTGACACTGACCGCCTGCCGGGTCCAGGAGGCCGGCACCGGACTGTGGTTCCGCGACCACGGCAGCGGCGGCATCCTCACCGACTGCGAGATCTCCGACGTCGCCACCGGCGTCATCGTCACCAAGGGCGCCGACCCGGTGCTGCGCGACTGCACCGTCCGCGCCAGCACCGACGCCGGGGTGTACGTCTCGGCCCAGGGACGCGGCACCTTCGAGGACTGCCGGGTCTCGCACGGCAAGGGCTTCGGCTTCCACATCATCGACGGCTGCCGGAGCCAACTCCTGCGCTGCCGGGCCGAACAGAACGAACGGGCCGGCTTCGAGTTCTCCGAACCGGGGCCGGTCGCCGAGGGCTGCACCTCCGACGACGTCGGGCCGGCCGCGGGCGCGGCGCCGGGGGCCGCCTTCGGGACGGCCTCCGGTTCCGCCTTCGGACCGGCCGCCGGCGCAACGGACCTACCCGCACCACGCTCCGCCCAACTGACCACCGCCGTAGCGGCGTTGGCCCCGCCCACCGCCATGCCCGGGATCGCGCCGATCCCCGACTGCCGGCCCGCCGACGAAGCCCTCGCCGAACTCGACGCGCTCGTCGGCCTCGCCACCGTGAAGGAGGAGGTGCGCACCCTCATCGACCTGATCTCGGTCGGCCGGCGCCGCCGCCAGGCCGGGCTCAAGGCCCCCTCGCTGCGCCGGCACCTCGTCTTCACCGGCGCCCCCGGCACCGGCAAGACCACCGTCGCCCGCCTCTACGGCGAGATCCTCGCCTCCCTCGGCGTGCTCCAGCGCGGACACCTCGTCGAGGTCGCCCGCGTCGACCTCGTCGGCGAACACATCGGCTCCACCGCGATCCGCACCGCCGCCGCCTTCGACCGCGCGCGCGGCGGCGTCCTCTTCATCGACGAGGCGTACGCGCTCGCCCCCGAGGACGGCGCCCGCGACTTCGGCCGGGAGGCGATCGACACCCTGGTCAAGCTCATGGAGGACCACCGGGACGAGGTCGTCGTCATCGTCGCCGGCTACACCGCCGAGATGGAACGCTTCCTCTCCGCCAACCCCGGTGTCTCGTCCCGCTTCTCACGCACCATCAGCTTCGCCGACTACTCGGCGGACGAACTCCTCGACATCGCCCGCGCCCAGTGCGCCGAGCACGAGTACGCCCTCACCGAGGCCACCGAGGACGCGCTGCTGCACCACTTCGCCACAATCGAGCGCGGCCCCAACTTCGGCAACGGGCGTACGGCCCGGCAAGTCTTCGAGACGATGGTCGAACGGCACGCGATGCGCGTCGCCCAGCTGGCCGACCCGTCGACCGAGGAGCTCCAGATCCTCGTCCCGGCCGATCTTCCGGCAGCCCGCGCATCCTGACATTTCGTCACGTTTCTTGCCCCATGTACGTCATACTGCCGGACGGCACGACAGTCGGCGACGGGGGAAACACGATGACACACGGCAGGCGAATAGCCGCCTCGATCCTGTTGGTACTGGCCGGAGTTGCGGGCTGCTCGTCTGGGAACAACCCGGCCCTGGGCACCCAGGGCGGGAACGGCCGGCCGGCCCCGCCCGCCGCGACCAGTGCGGGAGCCGCGGGCGGAGCGGGTGACACGGGCAACTCGGGTGCGGGAAGCGGCGACTTCTCGAAGAAGACGAACATGGTGGTGACCGCCGTCTGCACCAAGAACTCCAGCGGTGGCGCGGTCCAGGTCACCGGCTGGGACACGCGGGACTGGCATCCGCTGGCCGAGGCCCTCTTCGTCCTGCCGGCCCCCACCGTGATGACCAACGTGACGCACGAACTGTGCGAGCAGCACTCGCCGTACCAGGTCGCCGGTGAAGCCTCCGGCATCCGGGCGCTGTTCGACCGTGACTACACGCGGATGGCCGTCGCGATCAACGCGGGAGGTGAATCGCGGCACGTCGGCTACGTCGACCGGTCACGGAAGTTCACCGACCTGACGGGCGACGGGGGCTTCGGGATGACGCCGCGGGAGACGGACGCCGCGTTCTCCGCCGACGGTTCGACGATGTGGTTCACCTACGAGGCGACCAGCAGCGACGGGAGCGCGAGCGAGACGCACCTGGGCAGCCGCTCGGTGAGCGGGGACCACGCACTGGTGGACCACTGGCACGGCGAGTCCGGCACCGAGCCCTTCGTGATCCCGCCGCCGTCCGGCAAGGGGCCCGTGGCACTGGGCCGCAGCCGGTTCGACTCCCCCGACGGCCGCCGGATGACCGTCGGTGCCACGCTCTTCGACTCCGCGTCGGTGGGGCCCGCGTTCAACGGCATGAGCGAGGAGAAGAAGGGGAAGCCCGCGGTCTGCGACCCGGTCGGCTGGACCGGACCCGACACGCTGCTCTGCGACAGCCAGGACGCCCGCAACCTCTACACCGCCGCTCCGGACGCGACGACGCCGGGCCAGAACCTGCTGCCCGCCAACGACCACGAGAACCACGGGCTGTTGATCTCGCCCGACAGCCACCGCTTCCTCTTCGCCTCCAGCGAACCGGGATCCCCACAGGTGTCCGTCTACCTCGCGAACACCGCGCAGGCCACACCTCCGGCCGCACCGACCAAGGTGCCGGCGCCGGACAGCCTCACCTCGGCCGGCTGGAACGCCCACTTCCTTGAGTGGCGGTAGAAGCGGGGAGGAACTCGCGGAAGCGCGACAGCTGACAGATAACAGCTGACAGATAACAGATTTCGAAATCTGTCATCTGTCAGCTGTTAGCCGTTCGTCCTACCCCGTCACCCCTCCCAGGCCCCGCCCGCCAGGAACGACTCCAGGGCCGCCCGGTACGGCGCGATGTCGATCCGCTCGCCGGCCAGCCAGTCGTCGGAGTAGTACTTGTCCAGGTAGCGGTCGCCCGGGTCGCAGATCAGGCTGACGACACTGCCGTGCCGACCGGCCGCCCGCATCTCGGCGACGATCTTCAGCGCGCTCCACAGCCCCGTCCCGGTGGAGGCGCCCGCCTTCTTCCCGAGCACCTGCTCCAGCACCCGCACCGCCGCGATCGAGGCCGCGTCCGGCACCTTCATCATCCGGTCGATCGCGCCGGGCACGAAGCTCGGCTCCATCCGGGGCCGCCCGATGCCCTCGATCCGCGAACCGCTCGCGCACACCGCGTCCGGGTCGTGGTCCACCCAGCCGTCGAAGAAGCAGGAGTTCTCCGGGTCCGCGACGCAGATCCGGGTGTCGTACTGCATGTAGTGGACGTAGCGGGCGATGGTCGCCGAGGTGCCGCCCGTCCCCGCGGTCGCGACGACCCAGGCCGGCTCCGGGTGCGGCTCCAGCTGCAGCTGGGCGAAGACCGACTCGGCGATGTTGTTGTTGCCGCGCCAGTCGGTGGCGCGCTCGGCGTAGGTGAACTGGTCCATGTAGTGGCCACCGGTCTCCTCCGCGAGCCGCGCGGACGCCGCGTACACCTCGTCCGAGCGCTCCACCAGGTGGCACTCGCCGCCGTGGAACTCGATCAGGTCGATCTTGGCCTGACTGGTGCTCTTGGCCATCACCGCGATGAACGGCACCCCGACGAGCTGCGCGAAGTACGCCTCGGAGACGGCCGTGGAACCGCTGGACGCCTCGATCACCGGCTTGCCCGGGCGGATCCAGCCGTTGCAGAGCCCGTAGAGGAAGAGCGAGCGGGCGAGGCGGTGCTTCAGCGAGCCGGTCGGGTGGGTGGACTCGTCCTTGAGGTACAGGTCGATCCCCCACTCGGTCGGCAGCGGGAAGCGCAGCAGGTGGGTGTCGGCGGAGCGGTTGGCATCGGCCTGGACCTTGCGCACCGCCTCCTTGAGCCAGGCCCGGTAGTCCGCGTCGGAGCGGTCGACGTCGACGGTCGGCTCGATGCCGCGTCCGCCGCCCGGCGCGCTGCCCAGTTCGGCGCCCAGCTCGGTGCTCATGGTCACTCTCCTCGTCTTGACCCCCCTCTGCTCACTACGAGTGTATGACAGTCACAATAAGTAACGTTTTTCGGATCGCCAGCTTCCGCTTATCTCTGCCCGGCTCTCCCTGCCTCGGCCCCCATGCCCCGACCAGCCACCCGAGCCGCCGGCCCGTGGGACCGCTGTCAGCCCACCTGCACCGACTGCGGGTCCGCCAGGTACGGCCGCCACGCCAGTTCCGCCGCACCGGCGAGTGCGCTGTCCGCCAGCTCGGCGCCGACGATCGGCACCCGTCCGCTGCGCCCCCACAGACAGCGTTCGGCGACGACCGCGCGCAGCCGCTCGGGCGCCGCCTCCAGCAGGTCGAGGTGGAGACCGCTGAGCACGACGCGGTCCGGGTTGAGGATGTTGGCGACGCCGGCCAGCCCGAGCCCGAGCCGGTCGATGACGTGCTCGACCGCGGCCCGCGCGCGCTCGTCGGTCGCCGCGGCCCGGCACAGGTCACGCGCCTGGTCGAGCACCGCGCGCCCCGGTTCGGGGGTGAGCCCGGCGGCGGCGAGCAGCGCGTCGGGGTCCGTCTCCGCGTTGAGGCAGCCGCGGTTACCACACACGCAGGGCCGGCCCTGCGGATCCACCGTGAGGTGGCCGACCTCCAGCGCGAGCCCGGCGCTGCCGGTGTGCAGCCGCCCGTCGATGACCAGCGCACCACCGACGCCGCTGTGCCCGGACGTGACCAGGAGCAGGTGACGGGCACCCCGCCCGGCGCCGTGGCGGTACTCGGCGAGCGCGGCGAGGTTGGCGTCGTTGGCGATGGCGGTGGGCAGCGGGTCGAGCGCGTGCGGGCCGTGGTCGGCGCGGCCGACCTCGACGTCGTACAGGTCCGCCACGGGCGTGCCGCTCGGCCAGGCGAAGTGCAGGGCGGCAAGCGCGGTGCCGTCCGGCTCGGTGACCGGGTTGGGCAGCGCGAGCGCCGCGCCGAGGCAGCGGCGGCCGGTGGAGCGGGCGAGCTCGGCGCCCGCCTGGGCGACGGCGCGCAGCATCCGGACCGGGTCGGTCGCGGCGGGCAGCGGCAGGTGGACCGGCGGGTCCAGCAGCCCGCCGAGCCCGGCCAGCGTGACGCTCAGCCCGTCCGTGTGGATCTGCCCCGCGATCACCACCGGGCCCTGCGGGTCGATCGCGAGCCGGTGCGACGGGCGCCCGCGCCCGCCACCCGCAGGACGGGAGTCGACCGTGATCAGGCCCAGCGCCTCCAGCTCGGCCGTGACGGCGCCGGCGGTCGCGCGCGTGACGTCCAGCGCCCGGGTGAGCGCGGAACGGGTCGGTGTCTGACCGGTGTGGATGAGCGAGAGCGCGGGGCCGAGCAGCGTCCGACCGCGATCGGGGGCGGCACGGCGGTGGGCGTCGCGCTGCGCCTCGGAGTCGGTCCCTGGGCCCGCTTTCGGACTTGATGATGAGAGCTGCACGACCCTATTGTGACTTTGTGCCGCTTCGAAACAAAATCCGTGCCTCTGCCCCCACCGACCGGAACTCCCACCAGTCTCGCAGCACACCCCCGCGAACGGACAGCCCCTGGAGTCCGGCGCGCCTCGCACTGACCGCGTTCTTCGCCGTCGACGGCTTCCTCTTCGCCACCTGGGTGGTCCGGATCCCGGACGTCCGCAGCCAGGTCAACGCCTCGCACAGCGCCCTCGGACTCGCCCTGCTCTGCCTGTCGATCGGCGCCGTCCTCACCATGCCGGTGGTCGGCCGGCTCTGCCTGCGGTACGGCTCGCGGCCGGTCACCGTCGGCTCGCTCGCCCTGCTCAGCCTCGCCGTGCCGCTGCCCGCACACACGCACTCGGTGGCCGCGCTCGGCGGTGTCCTGCTGCTGTTCGGCGCGGGATACGGCGGCGCGAACGTCGCCATGAACAGCGCGGCCGTCGACCTGGTCGCACAGCTCCGGCGGCCCGTCATGCCCAGCTTCCACGCCGGGTACAGCCTCGGCGGCCTGGTCGGCGCGGGCGTCGGCGGACTCCTCGCCGGCACCCTCAGCGCCTCCTGGACGCTCGCCCTCGGCGGGCTGCTCGGCCTCGTGATCACGGCGGCGGCGGGCGTCGTCCTGCTGCGCAGCCCGGACGCCCCGCAGGTCGCGGGCGGGAGCAGCGCGGACGAGACCGGTGGCGCCGGCCCGCGCGCCGGGCTGATCGTCGTCCTGCTCGGCCTCACCGCCCTGTGCACCGCGTACGGGGAGGGCGCGATCGCCGACTGGACGACGCTCCACCTCACCGACGACGTGCACGCGAGCGCCGGAACGGCCGCCGCGGGCTACGCGGCGTACGCGTTCGCGATGACCAGCGGGCGGGTCGGCGGCACCTGGCTGTCCATCAGGCTCGGGCAGACCCGGCTGATGCTTCTGGGCGGCCTGACCGCGGCGGCCGGCATGCTGGTCGCGGCGCTCGCGCCGTCGGTGCCGCTCGCCATCGGCGGGTTCGTCCTGGTCGGCCTCGGCCTGGCCAATCTGTTCCCGCTCGCCATCGCCCGGGCGGGTTCGGCCGGCGGGCCGCAGGGCGTCGCGCTCGCGTCGACGCTCGGGTACGGCGGGATGCTGATCGGGCCGGTGGTCATCGGGTTTCTCGCCGACGCGGCCAGCCTCCCGCTCGCACTCACCACCGTGGCGGTCGCGGCGGCGGCAGGGGCGCTCCTGCCGCTGACGGTGCGGCGGCGCTGACGGCGGACGGCGGACGGCGGACAGATAACAGCTGACAGATTTCAACATCTGTTTTCTGTTTTCTGTCATCTGTTCACCGTCGCCCGTCCGCCGTTACCCGCCCCCACCCGCAGTGGCATGATGCCGCCCATGACGACCACCGGGCGGATCCAGACACTCCGGGCGAGCGAGCGCCCGGCCACGGCATGGCTCAACGGGGGCGGGGTGACCCGGGAGGTCGCCGGTTTCCCCGCCGGGGCCGCGCTGGACGGCTTCGAGTGGCGGGTCAGCCTGGCGGACGTCGCCGCCGCCGGTCCGTTCTCCCCGTTCCCCGGCATCGACCGGGTGATCACCCTGGTCGAGGGCCCCGGCATGGTGCTCACGGTCGACGGAGCCGAGCACCGGATCGACGCGCCCTACCGGCCCTTCGCCTTCCCCGGCGACGCCAGCACGGACTGCCGCCTGCTCGCCGGCCCGGTGGTCGACTTCAACGTGATGACCCGTCGCGGAAGGGTCACCGCCGAGGTCGCCCTCGTGACCGCGCCCGCATCCGCCGACGTGCCGCCAGGCGGCTCCGTCCTCGTGGTCTGCCTCGCCGGCTCCACCACCATCGACGCCTCGACCGATGCCTCAGTCGACACCGCGACCGGCACAGCCACCGCGACCGCCACCGCCACCGCTGACGCCACCGACGACGCCACCGACCTCGCCCGGTACGACGCCGCCCTGCTCCGGCACCCCGGCCCGCTCCGACTCCGGCCCGACGGCGTCACCGCCGTCATCACCTTCCGCCCCGCCGCCTGACGGCGCCGGACGTCAGGCGCCCGGCCCCACCCTCAGGCCGACTCACCCGGCAGGCGCAGGTCCCACCCCACCAGGGCGCGCAGCTGTTCCGCCGTCACACCGTCCGGCACCGGCTGCGGCGGCTCGTGGCGCAGCGGCGGCTGCCAGCCGTCCTCGGGCGTCCAGCGCCGCACGACCTTGGCCGGCGCGCCCGCGACGACGCTGTGGTCGGGCACCTCGCCGCGCACCACCGCGCCCGCGGCCACGACCACGTTCCGGCCGATCCGGGCGCCCGGCAGGATCACCGCGCCGGTGCCGATCCAGCTGCCCGAGCCGATCTCGACGGGCTCGTTGCGCGGCCACTGCTTGCCGATCGGCAAGTCGGTGGCGCGGTACTCGTGCGCCTGGTCGGAGATGTAGACGCCGGGCCCGGTCCACACGTCGTCGCCGAGGACGATCGACTGGTGCCCGACGATGTGGCTGTCGCGGCCTATCACGCAGCCGCCGCCGATCCGCACGATCGGATCGGGCCCGAGGTCGAGGCCGGGCAGGAAGCCGGCGCTGATGGTGACCCGTTCGCCGATGATCGAGAACGGTCCGATCGTGATCCACTGCTCGTTGAACACCGCCCCGAGCGGGAACGCGAGCGTCGTCCCGTCCCCCAACTCGCCGAAGCGGTAGGGGCCCGGGTTCTGGTTGCTGACCGCGCCGGTCCGCTGCACCCAGCGCCAGCCCCGGTGCACGAGGCGTCCGGCTGCACGCCGGCCGCCGGCCCGGACGGCGGAGACGAGGGAACGGGTTTTCGGCATGCGCTCACGTTACCGGCCCGTAGGGTCCGTCCGGCCGCCGGGCGGCCAACATCACACCCGGCCCACACGCCACCCCCGCACCCCGGCCCCCACCTGCCGCACGCACGCCCCGCACCCGCAGCCGCCATACGCCCCGCACGTACGCCCCGCACCCGCGCCGATCCTCAACCCCCGCAGCCCGCAGACACATCCGCCCCCCGATAACCCAGACCCGATGTCCGCCCGCCGTGGAACACTCCGGACCATGGACATCTCCGAGCACATCGACGCCCTGCGCCTCGAAGGCGCCCTGCTGGCCGACGCCGCCGCCCGCGCCGGCCTCACCGCCCCCGTCCCGACCTGCCCGGACTGGCAGGTCGCCGACCTCCTGCGGCACATCGGCACGGTCCACCGCTGGGCCGCCGCCCACCCCGCCCGGGGCCTGCGGGAACCGCTCGACCTGGACGGCGGGAGCGAGCCGGTCGGCCCGATGCCGTCCGACGCTGCGCTGCTCGACTGGTACCGCGAGGGCCACGCCGCCCTGGTGGACACCCTGGTGGCCGCGCCCGCCGACGTCGACTGCTGGTTCTTCCTCCCCGCGCCCAGCCCGCTGGCGTTCTGGGCCCGCCGCCAGGCGCACGAGACGGCCATCCACCGCCTCGACGCCGACGCGGCGGCCGGCACCGAGGGCCCGCGGGCGGACGCCGCGCTCGCGCTGGACGGCGTCGACGAGCTGCTGCGCGGGTTCCTCGTCCGCCCGCGCTCGAAGCTGCGCAGCGAGGAGCCCCGCACCGTCCTGGTCCGGGCCACCGACGGCCCCGGCGCCTGGCGGGTGACGATCAGCCAGGAGCCGGTGGTGACCGCCACCGCGGACGCGCCGAACGGCCCGGGCGAACCGGGAGCCCCGGCCGAGCCCGCGGACCTGACCATCGCCGGCCCGGCCCACGAGCTCTACCCGCTGCTCTGGAACCGTCTCCCGGCCGACCACGCCGGAGCCACCACGTACACCGGGGACGAGGACCTGCTGCGCCTGTGGCGCGAGACGGCCGGCATCGGCTGAGAACCGGTCCGGCCGCACAAGAGAACCGGATAACGGGAGATCGGGAGAACGGGGGGACGGCCCGCCGCGTCAGCGCACCCAGCGCGCGGGCCGCTTCTCCAGGAACGCCCGCATCCCCTCCTGCGCCTCCGCCGAGCCGAACAGCCGCGCCGACAGCTCCACCAGCTCGTCCGCGTCACGCTCGAAGGAGCGCACGACCTCGGCGTTCGCCAGCCGCTTGGACTCCGCGAGCCCCTGCGGCGAGCCCTGGCGCAGCGCGTCCAGCAGCTCCTTCAGCGCGGTGCCGGTGTCCTCGGCGGACGCCGTGGCGCGGGTGATCAGCCCGATCCGCGCGGCCTCGGCGGCGTCGAAGACCTCGCCGGTGAGGTAGTAGCGGGAGGCGGCGCGCGGGTCGAGCTTGGGGCGCAGCGGCAGGGAGATGACGGCGGGCGCGAGGCCGAGCCGGACCTCGGTGAACGCGAAGGTGGCGGCCGGTCCGGCGACGGCGAGGTCGGCCGCGCCGACCAGGCCGAGGCCGCCGGCCCGCACGTGCCCGTCGATCACGGCGATCACCGGCTTCGCGCAGTCCACGATCGCCCGCTGGAGCTCGACCAGGCCGCGCGGGCCGACCGTCGGGTCGGCGCCGGTGGCCTCGGACAGGTCCGCGCCCGCGCAGAACACCTTGCCGGTGTGCCCGAGCACCACCGCCCGGACGTCCGGGTCGGCCGCGGCGAGCGCCAGGCCGGCGTGCAGCTCGGCCATCAGGCGGGTGGAGAGCGCGTTGCGGTTGTGCGGCGAGTCGAGGGTCAAGGTGGTGACGGCGTCGGCGGTGGTGACGTGGACGAACGGCGCTTCGCTGGTCATCGGCGGGGCCTGCTTTCCGGCTGAGGGTGGGTCGGACCGCGGGGGGCCCCCCCGGGGGGGCGGGCCCCCCCCCCCCCC
>NZ_JBHWGV010000094.1:22511-37980 GCF_042732955.1 Kitasatospora sp. NPDC059747
CCGTCCGGGGGTGCCCGGACGGCGCCCGCACGACTCTGGCACGCCCACCGGCCCCTCGGCCAGAGCCACCGGGGACGCAATGGGCGGAAAACCGGTGGTGGGCGCCACACCGCCGGCGGCACCATCGACGCCATGAGCACCATGAACGCCCCCGCACCCACGCCGCCCCGAGCCATGCCCGGGACCGGGGCCGCCGGCGCCGTCCTGCTCCTCGCGCCACGGATCAACGAGACCGGCCTCCAGCTGCGCACCGCCGCCGGCCGCCGCGGCCTGCGCGCGTTCACGGCGACGTCGTGGCAGGCGCCGGAGGAACTGCTCGGTTCGACGGCACCCGTGCACGTATACGGCGGGCCGCTGTTCGGCGACGCCGTCGGACGGGCGCTCGGGCTCGCGCTCCTGGAGCCGTCCGCCACCTGGCTCGGCGACCTGCCGCGCGAGCTGACCGGGCGCCGGGTGTCCTGCACGACGCTGGCCGAGGCGCGGGAGCTGCGCGGTCCCGCGTTCGTCAAGCCGCCGGCGGACAAGGTGTTCGCCGCCCGCGTCTACGAGGACGGTGCCGCGCTGCCCGGGCCCGAGGTGCTGGACGGCGACACGCCGGTGCAGGTGAGCGAGGTGGTGCGGTTCCGGCGCGAGTACCGGCTGTTCGTCCTGGACGGCACCGTCCGGGCCGCCTCCCGGTACGCGGTGGACGGGGAACTGAGCGTCGCACCGCTCGGCGCGGACGCGGGCGAGGTCCTCGCGTTCGCCGCCGACGTCCTCGCCGACGGGCCCGGTCTGCCCAGCGCCGCCGTGGTGGACGTCGGCCCGACGGACGGAGGTTGGGCCGTGGTCGAGGCCAACGCGGCCTGGGCCAGCGGTGGTTACGCCGCCGACCCGGAGGGCGTCCTGGACGTCGTGCTGCGCGCCGCCGGACCGCTCGCGCAACTCCCCGCCGCCGACCGCCCGTTCCTGCGCGACCTGCCCGAGATCGTGCGCTGATCCCTGGCGGGTCGCGCGTCCCGCAGCCACCCCTCCCGCCCGTACGTCACGCTCCTCCGAGGAAAGGCGAAAGGCGGGTGCGGCAGCGTCCCGCCATGCGCCACGATGGCCCGCATGACCACCAACCAGCACCTCACCCACATCACCGAGCCGCCCGGCGTCGCCCCCGGCACCGGCTACACCCAGGTCGTCACCGGCACCGGCCGCCTGGTCCAGGTCTCCGGCCAGGTGGCCTTCGACGAGCACCGCAACCTCGTCGGCGTGGGCGACCCGAAGGCGCAGGCGCGCCAGGTGTTCGAGAACCTGCGCCGCTGCCTGGCCGCGGCCGGCGCCGGCTTCGACGACGTCGTGAAGTTCACCATCTTCGTCACCGACATCGCCTACCTGCCCGCCATCCGCGAGGCCCGCGACGAGCACGTGAACACCGCCAACCCGCCGGCCAGCTCCGCGGTGCAGGTCGCGGCGCTGTTCCTGCCCGAGGTGCTGATCGAGATCGAGGCGTTCGCCCTCGTCCAGGAGTAGGCCGCCACCAAGCCCCCGACACACCCCTGGGTTCCCGCCCACCAAGCCCCCGACACACCCCTGGTTCCCGCCGCCCGCGCCCACCGGACGGCGGGAACCTTGGCGAGGTCCGCCCCCACCCGCCCGCCCCCACCCGCGGCGCCGTCCACCAAGCAACTCCCCAGTGGTTCAGACCTGTTGACGCATTGGTCCAGTCCTCCTACAGTGCCCATGCCCCGCCCCCCACGGCGCGGGCACCGATCGCACACGGATCACCAGCACCGGTTCTAGTCCACCCTGTCCAACCCCCACAGACACAGGGAGAACCATGTCCGCTCGATCGCGGGCGGGGCGCCCACGCGTGCGCAGCAGGCTGCTCGCGCTGCTCTCCGTCCTGCTCCTCCCCCTGGCCGCGCTCACCGCGCTGGCCACCCCGGCCCAGGCCACGGGCAGGCTGACCGCCGTCTTCACCACCGCCGACAACGGCTCGTGGTGGCAGGGCACGTACGTCGTCCACAACGACAACGCGGCCGCCGTCACCGGCTGGACGCTGGAGTTCGACCTCCCGGCCGGTGTCACCATCGGCAACACCTACAACGGCACGGCCACCGTGAACGGCCGGCACGTCACGGCCACCAACGCGTTCTACAACGCGAGCGTCCCCGCGCACGGCACCACCGAGCCGTACAGCTTCTGGTTCGTGGGCAGCGGCCCTGTCGCCACGCCCCTCAACTGTCGTGTCAACGGCGACAAGTGCGACGGCAGCGCCGATGTCCCGCCGTCCGCGCCCGGTACGCCGTCGGTCACCGAGTCGACGGCGCACACGCTCACGCTCGGCTGGCCGGCCGCGACCGCCGGGGACTTCCCGGTCGCCTCGTACGACGTGCTGAACGGCGCCACCGTCGTCGGCTCCAGCGCCACCACCAGTGCCGTGGTCACGGGCCTCACCCCGGCTACCACGTACACGCTCACCGTCCGCGCCAAGGACACCCGCGGCAACACGAGCGGGCCGAGCGCGCCCGTCACCGCCGCCACCTTCGACCCGTCGACCGACCCGAATCCGCCCACGACACCTGCCAACCTCCGCGCCACTGCGGTGAGTTCGTCCGACGTCACGCTCGCCTGGAACGCCTCGACCGACAGCGTCCGCGTCGCCGCGTACGACGTCTACCAGGGGGGCACCCTCGCGGTGACGGTCGGCGGGAGCACGCTCACGGCCACCGTCGGCGGCCTCTCCCCGTCCACCGCCTACACGTTCACCGTCAAGGCCCGCAATCCGGGCGACGTCTCCTCGCCCGCGTCCGCACCGCTCGCCGTCACCACCTCAGACCTGGTCGGTGCCGGGAAGTACGCCCGCGTCGGCTACTTCGTCCAGTGGGGCATCTACGGCCGCCAGTACTTCGTCAAGAACCTCGACACCTCCGGCAGCGCAGCCAAGCTCGACGTCGTCAACTACGCCTTCGAGAACATCGATCCGACCAACCTGACCTGCCTGGCCGGCGTCACCAAGGGCACCACGTCCAACCCCCAGGACCCCGGCCAGGGGACGGGCGCGGGCGACGCCGACGCCGACTACGCCCGCCCGATGAGCGCCGACCAGTCGGTGGACGGCGTCGCCGACGACGGCTGGGGCAAACTCCGCGGCAACTTCAACCAGTTGAAGAAGCTCAAGGCCAAGTACCCGAACCTGAAGGTGGTCGTCTCGCTCGGCGGCTGGACGTACTCCACGTTCTTCTCGGACGTCGCCGCGAGCGACGCCTCCCGGCAGAAGTTCGTCCGGTCCTGCATCGACGTGTGGATCAAGGGCAACCTGCCCGCCTACAACGGCGCGGGCGGCCCCGGCACGGCGGCCGGGATCTTCGACGGCATCGACCTCGACTGGGAGTGGCCCGGCTCCGGCGACGGCCACGCGGGCAACCACTGGAGCGCCGACGACAAGACGAACCTGACCCTGCTGCTGGCCGAGTTCCGCAAGCAGCTCGACGCGCTGGGCGGCCCGCACCGGCTGCTCACCGCCTTCACCCCGGCCGACCCGGCGAAGATCGGCGCGGGCTGGGACCTCACGAAGATCTTCGACTCCCTCGACATCGCCAACGTCCAGGGCTACGACTTCCACGGCTCCGGCAGCGACAACTCGTGGGAGCCCAACCGCACCGGCCACCAGGCCAACCTCAACGCCGACCCCAAGGACCCGTACCCGTTCCACTTCAGCGTGGACGCGGCGGTCCAGGCCTACCTCGGGGCCGGCGCCAACCCGCGCAAGCTCACCATCGGCTTCCCGTTCTACGCCCGCGGCTGGCAGGGCGTGGCCGACGGCGGCGCGTCCGGCGCCTGGCAGTCCGCGAACGGGGCGGCGCCGGGCCAGTTCGCGGAGGAGGCCGGCACCCGCGGGTACGGCAACCTCATCACCAGCGTCCCGGACCTGACCGTCCACCACGACCCGCAGGCCGTCGCGACCTACGGCTACACGGGCACCGGCGGCCAGTGGTGGACGTTCGACGACGCCTGGTCGATCGCCGGAAAGACGGCCTACCTCAAGTCCAAGAACCTCCTGGGCGGCATGATCTGGGAGATGTCCGGCGACACCCCGACCGGCACCCTGATGTCCGCGATCGACACCGGCCTCCAGTAGCCGGGCCGGCACCCTGCCGGGGCCGCGAGGGAACCACCTCGCCAGGCCCCGGCACTTCCATGTCCGGCACAAATCAAACGAGTTGAGTCACCATCAGATGACGCACGTCTCACGACACCCGAGAGACAAGACGAGCGCGGCACGCTACGCTGGGACGGCGTCACCCCTCCCCACCCTGACCGGGCCCGGCACAGGGTCGGGCTCGCGGCCCCGGGTTTCCCGGAGCCGAACCTCCCGGGGAGGGACCATGGGAAAGCGCTCGTCGCCGCCCGGCGACCTGCGTGGCAAGGCCCGCACGGCGGGGATGCACCTGCGTCGGGCGTACGAGGCCACGGGAACGTGGCTGCAGTCGCCCGCCGGAAGGTTCACGGTCCGGATCGCGGTCGATCTCCTGAAGCTGTACGTGCGCGTCAAGGGGATCGACACCGAACTGCCGTCCGGCACCGACCCCCTCGAGCGGTGAGATGACCACGGCCCCGCCCTGCAGATTGGACCCTCGGGGCGGGTTCGTGTTGCTCAACCAGCCACGATACGCGGTCCGCGATCGGCGCACCACGCCCAGCGCATTGTCGCTCGACCATCACGAGACAATGCGAGACGGCGAGACACTGCGAGACAGGACGGCGAACGGATCGGGGGAACGGCGGGCCATGGCCGAGGAAACGCAGGACGTCACACGGCGCGGCCGCCCGTGGGGCCCGATCCGGGGCGAGTCGCCCGAAGTCAGGGCGCTGGCAATGGAGCTGCGGTCATGGGTCGACAAGGCCGGCCTCTCGATCAGCGAACTCGCGCAGCGCCTGCCGCACGGCCGGGCGACGATCGCCCGCCGGCTCGCTGGTACCAATCTGGCGAGTGACTGGGACTTCGTCGTCGACCTCCTCAGGGCGACGACCGTGCCCGAGTCCGAGCTCCGCGCACGCCGGCGCGCAGGCGCGCGACAGCTCTGGGAGCGGGCTGCGCACAGCGCTACCCTCACCCGCCTCCCGGCCGAACAGGATCCGCCCATCGCCATCGCGACGCGCCTTCCTGCCGAGCAGGATCCGCCCTCCGAGGGCCAGTTCAGCAGTGGTGGCGGCGTTGTCATCTCCGGCACGGTCCACGGCGGCATCAACATCACGGCGCCCGAACCGGGCGAGGCCCTCGCGACCGTCCAACAGCAGCTGATCGCGGCCCAGGAACGCGTGATCGCCCTGATGGACGAGCTCATCGCCGCGCAGCAGCGGAACCGCGAACTCACCGACCAACTGAGCCGGTCCCATGCCGTGCTCGAGTCCTTTCTCCGCTCCGTGAACGAGCAAGGAGAGGAGGAACCGTCCGCCGAGCGGCTGCGCGCCGGTATCGCCCGGACGCTCGACGCGCTCCCCTCCCCACGGGAACAGAGCTGAGGGCCGGCGCTCCCCTCCGAGGAACGCCGGCCCTCCCGCCCTACAGGAGCAACGCCCTGCGGGACTACCGCGAGGCCAGCGCCGACAGCCTGCGCGCCGCGCGGTACTGGCGCAGCACCTGGGCGAAGGTCGTGTGCCCCTGGGTCGTGCGGGCGAAGGCGCGCCAGGCGGCCGGCACCAGGCAGACCGCGGCGTGGAACAGGTACGGCCGGCGCTCGAAGGCCGCCAGCAGCTGCTTGCCCGCCCGCATCTCCACCCCCAGGCCCGCCTTGATGGCGAACGCGTAGTTGAGCGCCTCGCGCCGCACCCCGGCCGCGTCGCCCGCCTCGGCGACCTTCACCGCCCACTCGCCGGCCAGCCGGCCCGAGCGCAGCGCGTACGAGATGCCCTCGCGGGTCCACGGCTCCAGCAGGCCGGCCGCGTCCCCGGCGACCAGCACCCGGCCGCGCGAGAGCGGCGAGTCCTCGGCCCGGCAGCGGGTCAGGTGGCCGGACTCGACGCTCGGCGTGAAGCCGGACAGGCCCAGCCGTCGGACGTAGTCGGCGAGGTACTGCTTCGTCCCCTCCCCGTCGCCGCGCGCCGAGATGACGCCGACGGTCAGGCTGCTCGACTCGGTCTTCGGGAAGACCCAGCCGTAACTGCCGGGCAGCGGGCCCCAGTCGAGGTGGATCCGGCCCGCCCAGTCGGCGGCGACCTGCGGCGGCACCGGGATCTCCGCCTCCAGGCCCAGGTCGATCTGGTCGAAGGTGACGCCCACGTGCCGGCCGATCCGGCTGGCGCTGCCGTCCGCGCCGACCACCGCGCGCGCCTCGAACCGGCGCCCGTCGGCGGCCGTCACCAGCGCCGTGCGGTGGTCCCCGCCGCGCTGTTCGACGCCGGTGACGGTCACACCGGTGACCAGCACGGCGCCCGCCTGCTTGGCCGCCTGCACCAGGCGCAGGTCGAACTCGTCGCGGTTGACCAGGCCGAACAGCATCCGCTTCGAACGCTGCGTCCGGGTGTACTGCCCGCGGTAGGCGAAGGTGACGGCGTGCACGCGGTCCTGGAGCGGCAGCCGGAAGTCCGGCGGCAGGCTGTCCCGGGAGGGGCCGATGATCCCGCCGCCGCAGGTCTTGTAGCGGGGGTGCTCGGCCTTGTCGAGCAGCAGCACCCGGCGGCCCTGGACGGCGGCGGCGTGCGCGGCCGAGGCCCCGGCCGGTCCGGCGCCGACCACCACGACGTCCCAGACGCCGTCGACCGCGTCGAGCGCGTCGGCTGCGTCACGCGAGTCGACCACGTCGGCTGCGTCACCCGAGTCGAGCGTGTCGGGCCCCGGATCCGACGGACCGTCGGAAGGCCGGACGAGTCTCTCGGGCGCCTCGGACGCTTCCGACGCCTCGGACGCCGTCGGCAGTTCGGACGCCTCGGCGTCGAGCGGGCTGCGGGAATCGGAGCTTCCGGAGTCAGTCACGTCGAGCAATCCTATGCGTCCGCACCGGTCCCTGCCGAGCCGCACCACACCACGGCGACCGCCCCGCACCACACCGGCGCACCACACCGCCGCACCCGCACCGCCCCCTCACCCGCCCACCCCCGCCCGCCGCTCCGCCTATGATCGGCGGTACCCCAACCGCCCGTACCCGCCCGGACCATCCCTCGGGCGGCCCCGTCCCCGGAGCAGCCCCGATGTCACAGCCCCTGGCCGACGCCGTCCGGTCCCTGATGGACCGCGCCCGCACCGACCTCGCCGAGCTGGTCGCCTTCCCGTCGGTCGCCGACCCGCGCCAGTTCCCGGTCGAGGAGTGCGAGAAGGCCGCGCGCTGGACCGCCGAGGCGTTCGCCGCCGAGGGCCTGACCAACGTGCAGCTGATCGACACCCCGGACGGCACCCAATCCGTCTACGCCGAGCTCCCCGGCCCCGAGGGCGCGCCGACGGTCCTGCTGTACTCGCACTACGACGTCCAGCCGCCGCTCGACGAGGACGCCTGGCTGAGCCCCGCCTTCGAACTGACCGAGCGTGACGGCCGCTGGTACGGCCGCGGCGCGGCCGACTGCAAGGGCAACATCCTGATGCACCTGACCGCCCTGCGCGCCCTGCGCCAGGTGTACGGAGACGCGTACCCGGTCGGCCTGAAGATCATCGTCGAGGGCTCGGAGGAGCAGGGCACCGGCGGCCTCCAGCAGTACGCCGAGGCGCACCCGGAGCTCCTCACCGCCGACGTCATCGTCATCGGCGACACCGGCAACTTCGCCCCCGGCCTGCCCACCGTCACCGCGTCGCTGCGCGGCATGACGGTCGTCGAGGTCTCCCTCACCACCCTCGCCGGCAACCTGCACTCCGGCGCCTTCGGCGGCGCCGCCCCGGACGCGCTGCAGTCCCTCGTGAAGGTGCTCGCCTCGCTGCACGACGAGAACGGCGACGTCGCCGTCGCCGGGCTGGCCACCGGCCAGACCTGGGAGGGCGTCCAGTACCCGGAGGAGCAGTTCCGCGCCGACGCCAAGGTGCTGGACGGCGTCGCCCTCACCGGTACCGGCTCCGTCGCCGACCGGCTCTGGGCCCGCCCGTCCGTCACCGTCCTCGGCATCGACGCCCCGCCGGTGATCGGCGCGACCTCGTCCGTGCAGGCCGCCGCCAAGGCGCTCGTGAGCCTGCGGGTGCCGCCGGGCACCGACTCGGCCGCCGCCCAGGACCTGCTGGTCGGCCACCTGGAGGCGCACGTGCCGCTCGGCGCGCACCTGACGGTCGAGCGCCAGGGCAACGGCGCGGCGTTCAGCGCCGACACCACCGGCCCGGCCTACGAGGCGATGGGCAAGGCCATGGCCGAGGCCTTCGGCACCCCGATGGTCGTCTCCGGCGAGGGCGGTTCGATCCCGCTCTGCGACACGCTGCGCACGCTGTACCCGCAGGCCGAGATCGTGCTGATCGGCGTGGAGGAGCCGACCACCCAGATCCACGCGGTCAACGAGAGCGTGGACCCGAAGGAGCTGGAGCTGATGGCCCTCAGCGAGGCCCTGTTCCTGCGTCACTACGCCGAGCTGCGCTCCGCCTGACGGACGTTGTGCCCGCCCCCGCGGCGGGCACGCGCCGCCCCGAGGACACACCTGCCGACCCACCGGACGGCCCACTGGACGATGCACCGGCCGATGCACCGCCCGGTGCCCCCGGGGACGCACCGGGCACCGCGCCCGCCGCCCGGCCGGCGGCTGCTCCCAGTCGCCGGCCCCTGGCCGCCACCACGGCCGCGACGGCCGCCGCGTAACCGGCCGCACCCACCGCGAGCCCGGCCCCGGCGCCGAAGCAGAACTCCGGGATCAGGCCGCGGCGCAACGGGCTGATCCGGTGCGCCACCCCGGCCGCCGTCGCCAGGCCCAGCGCCACGACGGCGGCCCTCCGGCCCGTCGGCGAGAGCGCGACGGCGGGCCGCACCGGCTCGACGGCCCGCGCCGCGCGCACCGCCCAGCCGCCCACGGCCGCGAGCGCGAGGGCCGAACTCCCGTACTGCAGAGCCGAGTAGAGCGGCACACCGGCCACCTCCCGGTCGAGCACCGGCAGCAGCCGCACCCCCAACCGCCCCTCGTGGGTGAAGGCGTCCCACCCCACGTGCGTGGCCGCGCCGACCGCCGCCGACACCGCGAACCACCCCGCTCGTGCCGCCGCCTCCGGGCCGCCACGGCGCGCCACCGCCATCACGCCACCGCGCGGAACCGTCAGCGCCTCCGCCGCTCCCGCCCACCGCTCGGGCAGCAGCGCCACCAGCGGCCCACGCAGAAGCCCGTGCCAGCCCGCCACCAGCGCGCCCGCGACCGCCACGTCCAGCGTCGGCACCGCCCACCACCGGTGCGTCAACCCGCCGTGCCCGTACACCCCGGGCAGCAGGGACTCGGCGAAGAACGGCACGTCGGGCGCCATCGACCCGGCGACCAGCGCCGACGCCACGAGCGGCCCGCGCTCCCCGGCGGCGCGCAGCAGGGGCAGGACGGCGGCGGGGTGGCTGAACGTGAACGGCATGCGCCCATCCTGCCCGCTCCCACCCCGGCCCGCCGACCGCCCACGCCCTACCGTTTGGAGCCGCTCCGCCGTTCCGGGGCACTCCGCCGCCCCGCGCCCCACTGCTCCGCCACCCCTCGCCCCTCGCCCCTCGCGCCGGGCCCTCGCACCGGGCCCCGCGCACCGCCTACGCCGCGTCCGCCGCCCTGGCCAGCCCCGCCGCGACCCGCCGCCCCGCCTCCAGGTACCGCAGCTCCCCGCTGCGCCGGGCGTCCAGCGTCGCGGCCAGCCGCCGGTACCGGCTCGGCGGCAGCAGGTCGGCGGCCTCGTCCAGCGTGACGAAGCGGCAGTTCCGCAGTTCCTCCCGCTGGAGCAGGAGCCCCTGCCGGGCGGTGGCGTCCAGCAGCCCGCCGTCGTACATGAGCCGCAGGCCGCCGCGGCGGGGCCCGGTGCGCGGCTCCCAGTCGACGGCGAGCAGCCGCAGGGCGGCCGGGTCGAGCCGCAGGCCGAGTTCCTCGGCGGTCTCGCGCAGGGCGGCGTCGGTGGGGGCCTCGCCGCGTTCGACGACGCCGCCCGGGAAGTCCCAGTCGGGCTTGTAGACCGGATCGACGAGGAGCACGCGGTCCTGCTCGTCGAAGAACAGGACGGCGGAGGCGACGGTGTCCTCGGTCGGGTCGGGCGTCTGGACGATCGGGCAGCGGGCGGCGCCGTCGCGGACGAGGTCGGCGATCCGTTCGGCGGTCTCGCGCGGCGTGAGCCCGCCGGTGTCGAGCGCGCGGGCGTCGCGCAGCAGCCATCGCCGGGCGGCGCGGTAGCGCGGCAGGTGCTCCAGGCCCCACCGGCGGACCCGGTCGCTGGCCTCGGGGTCGCCCGGGCACGCGTCGCGCTGCTCGATGCGCTCGCGCAGGATCGTTTCTTCGGGATCCAGGACGACGTGGTGCACCGCGATGCCGTGCGAGGCCAGGTCGCCGAAGATCTCGTCCCGGTAGTCCTCTCTGAGCAGAGTCATCGGGACCACCAGGGGGCCCGGCACCTCGCCGAGCAGCGCGGCCGCCACCTCGGGGACGAGCCGGCGCCAGGCCGGCAGGTCCTGGAAGTCCGACACCGCCGACAGCCGGTCGGCCGGGAGCATCCCCCGCAGCCCGGCCCCCACCAGCTCGGGGTCGAACAGCGTGCTCCCGGGAAGCAGTTCCACCAACTCGCGGCAGGCGCTGGTCTTGCCCGCCCCGAACGTGCCATTGACCCAGACGATCACAACGTCCCCTGCCCCTCGACTTCCCCCGATGCCGTTCGCACCGGGCGGCGCCCCCGTCGTCGAACCAGCGCCACCCGTGGTGGTACCCCCGCCGCGCGGCTCCCCATACCTTCCCGCGCCCTCCACTGCGCCGCCCCGGCCTGCCCTGTGACAGCGGCATGTGCCCAGGCCAGGAGCCCCGGCGGCGGACAGCGCCGACCGTTCGCGCAGGCCTCCGTGCGCGCTTCGCACGCCTACGGCCCGCCCCCGCCGCGCCCCATCAAGCCGGCTCGCGCGCCGATACAACGGCGCTCACACAACGGCACACGCCCCACGCGCACCACCCCCGCGCACGACCGTACGCCCTCCACGTCCCCGCCCTCGCACCGGATCCCCCGACACCCGCCGCCGACCCGCACCGCCACCGAGCCGAGCCGAGCCGTCACCGTGGTCGACACCACCGGCGCCCGCGGGGCCCTCCCCCGCCCGACGGACCTCTGACCCGTCACCTCCCGAGGTCAATGTCCTTACACGGAAAGGGCGTTCGGGCCCGAACAGGTCCGAACGCCCTCCGCTCACACGGCTACGGACGCCCCATGTAGGCCGGGTAGTAGCCGCTGCTGATGCCCGAGATCCGGATGTTGGTCCCCGGCCGGGCCGCCTCGACGTACTGGTTGTTGCCCAGGTAGATCGCCACGTGCTGGATGCCCCGCCTCGTGCCGTCGGGCGACCAGAACAGCAGGTCGCCGCGGCGCAGCTGGCCCGCGTTGATCGGCGTGGTCGCCTCGTACTGGTCGTTGGCCACCCGCGGCAGGTCGATGCCGCCGCGCCGGAACGCCTGCTGCACCAGGCCGGAGCAGTCGTAGCCGTCCGGCCCGTTGCCCGCGATCTCGAAGGGCTTGCCGAGCTGCGCGAGCGCGAACTGGATCGCCGTCTCGACGTTCCGGTCCGCCGCGGGCGGCGCCGCGCTGGAGGAGGACGACGAGGACGAGCCCCCTCCTCCCGTGCGGTTGAGGTAGATGTCGTAGTGGGTGGTCCAGCGCCACTCGCCCTTGCTGTTCTTGAACCAGTACCGCGACCCGTCCCAGCCCTGCTTGATCCCCCCGTTGGACTTCGCGCCGGAAGTCGAGGACGACGTCTTGGCCGTCGAGCCGCCCCCGGTGCGCGCCTTGTAGACGCTGTAGTGCGTCGTCCAGCGCCACTCGCCCTTGCTGTTCTTGAACCAGTACCGCGACCCGTCCCAGCCGGCGTGGGCCGGCGCCGACTCGGCGGACGCGGGGGTCACGCCGGTGCCGAGGCCGATCACACCCGCGCCGGCGACGATCACGGCCACCATGCCTATCCCGCGGCGCACCCGCCCGGCCCGGGAGGGACGGGCCGCGGCCCTGCGGTCGGCGGTGGGGGTGGTGGCGTGCTGCCGGGTCGGCTCGTCGGAGGCATCCGGTGCGCCGGTGTTGACGGTGGTCATCCTGCTGACTTCCTTCACTGCTGCGGAAACGCGGAGTGGTCCGAGCCGTCGAACCGACCCCAAAGGGGACGGACCGGACGATTCGGTCCTGTCGCGTGTCACGTTAGGCACGCGTCCGCACCCGGCGCGCAGTGGAGTGAGCCAAAGGAAGGGTCACGAAGGGTAAGCGCCGAACGGGGCATCAGGGTGAGCCCCCGTCACCGGAGCGGTTCCCGACGCCCCCTCATCACCGCTCGCCGGACTCCGCCAGCAGCTGCTTCTTGAGCACCTTTCCCATGGCGTTCCTTGGGAGTTCGGGCACCAGGACGACCCGCCGCGGCCGCTTGTGCACGGACAGCCGCTCGGCCACGAACGCCGTCAGCTGGTCCCCCGTCACCGGACCGTCCGCGATGACGTACGCGACGACGGCCTGCCCGAGGTCCTCGTCCGGCGCGCCGACCACCGCCGCGTCGGCGACGGCCGGGTGGTCGCGCAGCGCGGCCTCCACCTCGCCGGCGCCGATCCGGTAGCCGCCGCTCTTGATCAGGTCCACCGAGGCGCGGCCGACGATCCGGTGGAAGCCGTCCGGGCCGATCACCGCGACGTCGCCGGTGCGGAACCAGCCGTCCGCGGTCCACGCCTCGGCGTCGGCGTCCTGCCGGTTGAGGTAGCCGGAGAAGAGGGTCGGCCCGGCGACCTGCAGCTCGCCGACGGTCTCCCCGTCGGACGGCACGGGCGCGCCGTCCTCGCCGACCAGCCGGGTGCGGACGCCGTCCAGCGGCAGGCCGACGCTGCCGGGCCGGCGCTCGCCGTCGGCCCGGGTGCTGACGGTGATCAGCGACTCCGTCATCCCGTAGCGCTCGATGGGCGCGTGGCCGGTCAGCTCCGCGAGCCTCTCGAACACCGGGACGGGCAGCGGCGCGCTGCCCGAGACCAGCAGCCGGGCGCCGGCGAGGGCGGACGCGGCCTCCGGGTCCGCCGCCAGCCGGGACCAGACGGTCGGCACGCCGAAGTACAGGCTGCCACCGGCGGCCGCGTACCCGGCGGGAGTGGGCCGGCCGGTGTGGACGAGGCGGCTGCCGGTGCGCAGGGCGCCGAGCACGCCGAGCACCAGGCCGTGGACGTGGAAGAGCGGCAGACCGTGGACGAGCGTGTCCCCGGCGGTCCACTGCCAGGCGGCGGCGAGCGCGTCCAGGTCGGCGGCGACGGCCTCGCGGCGGATCACCGCACCCTTCGGCGCGCCCGTGGTACCGGAGGTGTAGAGGACGAACCCGGCGGCATCCCCGGCCGGCTCGGCGTACGTCGTCGCGGAACGCGCCGCCGGATCGACCGGCAGCGCCTCGACGCCGCCCACCGCGCCCGCCGCCGCGGCGCCCACCACGATGTCCTCGACCGCGCTGTCCCCGATGGCGTGCGCCAGCAGCGCGGCCCCCGAGTCGCGCAGGATGTGCTCGCGCTCCTTCGGCCCGGAGTCGGGCGGCAGCGGCACCACGGGCACGCCCGCCAACAGGCCGCCGACCACGGCGGTGACGGTCTCGACGCTCGGCCGCGCCAGCACCGCGAGCGCGGGGGCACCGGCGACCCGGTCGGCCACGGCGGTCGCCGCGCCCAGCAGGTCCTCCCGCGAGAACGCGCGCCCGTCGATCCGCAGCGCGTCGGCGGAGTCCCCGAAGCCGCCCTGAAGTGCCGTCAGCAGTGCCATGCGTCCGTCCTCGCCTCTCCACAGGTGTCGCGCCGACTCTACGGGCCCGCCGCGAACGCCCGGGAACAACGGGACGGGAACAGCGGCCCGGGACCAGCAGGACGGGACCAGCGGCCCGTGAACAGCGGGGCGGCCCGGGAACGCCGGAGGGCGCGGCACCGAGCACCCGGCACCACGCCCTCCGTCCCCGCGGGGCGGATCAGCCCTTGCGGGCCTTCACCTCGGCGGTGAGCTGCGGCAGGACGGCGAACAGGTCGCCGACGACGCCGTAGTCGACCAGCTCGAAGATCGGGGCCTCGGGGTCCTTGTTGACGGCCACGATGGTCTTCGAGGTCTGCATGCCGGCCCGGTGCTGGATCGCGCCGGAGATGCCGTTGGCCACGTACAGCTGCGGCGAGACCTGCTTGCCGGTCTGGCCGACCTGGCTGGTGTGCGGGTACCAGCCGGCGTCGACGGCGGCGCGCGAGGCGCCGACGGCCGCGCCGAGCGAGTCGGCGAGCTCCTCGACGACGCCGAAGCCCTCGGCGGCACCGACGCCGCGGCCGCCGGAGACCACGATGGCGGCCTCGGTCAGCTCCGGGCGGCCGGTGGACACGCGCGGGGTGCGCGAGACGACCTTGGCGGCGTTGCCGGTGAACTCCACCGACACGTCCTCGACCGCGCCGGCGGCCGGGGCGGCCTCCGGGGCGACGGCGTTCGGCTTGACGGCGATGACCGGCACGCCGTTGCTGACGCGCGAGTCGACGGTGTACGAGGCGGCGAACACCGACTGGGTGGCGACCGGGCCCTCGTCGCCCGCGCGGAGGTCCACCGCGTCGGTGATGATGCCGGAACCGAGGCGCAGGGCGACGCGGGCGGCGATCTCCTTGCCCTCACCGGACGAGGTGACCAGGACGGCGGCCGGGGCGCCGGCCTTGGCGATCTGGGCCAGGGCGTCCACCTTGGGGACGACCAGCTGGTCGGCGAACTCGGCGCCGTCGGCGACGTACACCTTCGCGGCGCCGAACTCGGCGGCCTTGGCGGCGATGTCGGCCGCGGCACCACCGGCACCGAGGACGACGGCCGACGGCTCGCCGATGCGGCGGGCCAGGGTCAGCAGCTCCAGGGCCGGCTTGCGGACGGCGCCGTCGGCGTGGTCGACCAGAACGAGAATCTCAGCCATTGCTCAATGTCTCCGTGTTTCGCTGGGGCGGGGTTTGGGGGGCGCGGCTCAGATGAACTTCTGGTCGGCGAGGAAGGCGGCGAGCTGCTTGCCGCCCTCACCCTCGTCCTTGACGACCGTGCCCGCGGTGCGCGCCGGACGCGCCACCACCGAGTCGACCGCCGTCCACGCGCCCGCCAGACCGACCTCGTCCGCCTCGATGCCCAGGTCGTCCAGGTCCAGCGACTGCACCGGCTTCTTCTTCGCCGCCATGATGCCCTTGAACGACGGGTACCGGGCCTCGCCCGACTGGTCCGTCACCGACACGACCGCCGGCAGCGACGCCTCGACCAGCTCCGTCGCCGCGTCACCGTCACGACGGCCCTTCACCACGCCGCCCTCGACCGACACCTCCGACAGCAGCGTCACCTGCGGCACACCCAGACGCTCCGCCAGCAGCGCCGGCAGCACACCCATCGAAC
>NZ_JBHWGV010000095.1:0-11639 GCF_042732955.1 Kitasatospora sp. NPDC059747
GGGGCGGGTGAGCGGCGGGGCGGGCGGCGCGCCGGGGCGCGGGGGTGGGGGGCGCCCCCCGCCCGCGGTGCGTCATGTCGTCAGAGCGCGTCCGGTCCGCGCTCGCCGGTGCGGACCCGGACGGCCGTGTCGACCGGGATGCTCCACACCTTGCCGTCGCCGATCTTGCCGGTCCTGGCCGCCTTCACCAGGACGTCGATCAGCTGGTCGGCGTCGTCGTCCTCGACCAGGACCTCGATCCGGATCTTGGGCACGAGGTCCACGGTGTACTCGGCGCCGCGGTAGACCTCGGTGTGGCCGCGCTGGCGGCCGTAGCCGCTGGCCTCGGTGACGGTCAGCCCGTGCACCCCGAAGGCCTGCAGGGCGGCCTTCACGTCGTCCAGGCGGTGCGGCTTGATCACGGCGGTGATGAGCTTCATCGGGCGTCGACCTCGGTCTTCTCGGCAGTCGGGGCGGCGGGCTTCTGAACGTCGGGCTTCTGGGCCGTGGTCGCCGCGGAGGCCGCGGCCGGGGCGAGGGCCCGGGCCAGACCGGCGCCCACCGCGCTGAAATCGTAGGCGGACTCGGCGTGTTCGGCCTGGTCGATGCCGGCCACCTCCACCTCCTCGCTGACCCGGAACCCGACCGTCTTGTCGATCGCCTTGGCCAGCAGCCAGGAGACGACGAAGGAGTACGCCGCGACCACGGACACGCCGAGCGCCTGCTTGCCGAGTTGGTCGAGACCGCCGCCGTAGAACAGGCCCTTGGCGGTCTGGCCGACCCCGCCGGTGGCGAACAGGCCGATCAGCAGCGAGCCGATCGCGCCGCCGACCGCGTGCACGCCCACCACGTCGAGCGAGTCGTCGAAGCCGAGGCGGTACTTGAGGGAGATGGCGGCGGCGCAGACGGCGCCCGCGATCAGGCCGATCGCCACCGCGCCAAGCGGGCTGACCGAGCCGCAGGCCGGGGTGATGGCGACCAGGCCGGCCACCGCGCCGGAGGCGGCGCCCAGGGTGGTGAACGCGCCGTGCTTGAGCTTCTCGAAGACCAGCCAGCCGACCAGCGCGGCGCCCGTCGCCACCTGGGTGTTGACGAAGGCCATCGCCGCGACGCCGTTGGCGGCCAGTGCCGAGCCCGCGTTGAAGCCGAACCAGCCGAACCACAGCAGGCCGGAACCGAGCATCACCAGCGGCAGGCTGTGCGGGCGCATCGGGTCCTTCTTGAAGCCGATCCGCTTGCCGAGCACCAGGCAGAGCGCGAGTCCGGCCACGCCGGCGTTGATGTGCACGGCCGTGCCGCCGGCGAAGTCGATGACGCCGTTGCGGTCACCGAGCCAGCCGCCCTTGCCGCCGTCCACCATGAACACCCAGTGCGCGACGGGGAAGTAGACGACGGACACCCAGAGCGCGACGAACAGGCCCCAGGCGGCGAACTTGGCGCGGTCCGCGATGGCGCCGCTGATCAGCGCCGGGGTGATGATCGCGAACATCAGCTGGAACACGGAGAAGGCCGTGACCGGGATCGTGCCCGACAGCTCGTTCAGGCCGATCCCGCGCATCCCGAGGAAGTCGAGGTTGCCGATCAGGCCGAAGCCGGCGTCCGGCCCGAAGCTGAGCGAGTAACCGTAGAGGACCCAGAGCACCGTGACGATGCCGAGCGAGAGGAAGCTCATCGCCAGCATGTTGAGTGTGCTCTTGGCCCGGACCATGCCCCCGTAGAAGAAGGCCAGGCCCGGGGTCATCACCATGACCAGGGCCGCACTGATGAGCACGAAGGCGGTGTCGCCCGCGCTGAAGCCGTCCGGCATCGGCGTCTCCTCTGCGTGAAAGCCGATCCACCACCCGGGTACCTGTCCCGTGCCACCCGGGGTGTCGGCGATGAAGAGGAGAGTGCCGAAGGCGGGTTTCGGCCAGTGCGGCCGGTTGTTTCGCGGCCGTGACGCGTGCGACGCGCGGGTTACACCTGCGTGAACCGCAGCCCCGTCGGGGGTCCGGATGGGTTACCGTGCCGCCGCACGCCACGCCCGGTGCCGCAACCGCCACCGACCGTGGCGGCGGCGGCCGTCACGGTCGGTGGAGTCCGGCGGGGGCGTGGCTCAGACCACCGAGACGTACTCGGGGATGTCCTGGACGACCCTTTCCTTCAGGCGGCTCACCGCGTCCACGCCCTTGAAGCGGACGGCCGCGGCCTCCGTGGTCTTGCGCACCCGCGAGTTCAGCCGCTCGGAGCGGACCTTCGTCGCGATGTCCACCGCCTGCTCGGCCATCAGCGCGGCCTGCTCGGCCTCCTTCTGCAGCAGGTGCACGCTGGCCATGCCGATCAGGTTGAAGGCGTACGAGCGCACGTGGTCGCCGTCCTGGCGGAACAGGTCCACCGCGCGCTCCATCACCGGCGCGGACATCGACGCGTACAGCTCGGAGTTGTCGGAGTGGTAGGCGAGGTCGCGGAAGGAGTGCGCGTTCTCGGCGTTCAGCTCGGCGGGCGAGAAGAACTTCAGCCAGTCCGGCTCCTCGTCCCCCTCGCGGATGTCGGTGAAGGTGTCCTCGGCCAGCCGCACCGCCCGGGCGCAGCGGTTCACCTCGCCGATGGTCGCGTAGGCGCGCGCCTCCATCGCGTACAGCAGGGCCTGCTGGCGCGGGGTGGCGGTGTCGCGGCTGCCGTACTGGGCGAGGTGGATCAGCTCCAGGGCGTCCTCGCCGCGGTTGAGGTGGATCATCTGGCGGCTCATGTCGGTGAGGATCAGCGCGCCGAACGGGCGGTCGCCGGCCTCCTTGGCGGCGTGCAGCGCGAGCACGTAGTACTTCTGCGCGCTCGGGTGCATGCCGACGTCGTAGGACATCCACCCGGCCAGGTGGGCGAGTTCGGCGGTGAGCCGGAACAGCCGCCGGGTGGTCTGCTCGGGGTAGCTCTCCTGGAGCAGGTCGGTGACCTCGTGCAGCTGGCCGACGACGGCCTTGCGGCGCAGCCCGCCGCCGTTCTGCGCGTCCCACTGGCGGAACATGACCGTGGTCTGCTCCAGCAGTTCGAGCTCGGGCTCGGACAGCCGGCCGGTGAACGCCTCGCCGCCGTTGGCCGCGGTCAGGATCGGGGTGGGGGTGCCGTTCGGACCGGGGGCGAGCCAGCGCTGCATCGGCTCGATCAGGGCGGCGCCGGCGGTCAGCGCCAGCGAGGTGCCGAGGAAGCCCCGGCGGTTGAGCATCAGGTCGCTGCGGGAGTAGTCACTGATCAGCTGGACGGTCTGCGGGGCGCTCCACGGCAGGTCCACGCCGCCGCCGACGGTGGAGACCGGGATCGCGGCGCGCAGGCCGAGGTCCTCGATCGAGACGACCGAGCCGAAGCGCTCGGAGAAGAGCTCCGACATGATCTTGGGGATCGGCTCGCGCGGCTGCTCGCCGTCCAGCCAGCGCCGCACGCGGGAGGTGTCGGTGGAGACGTGGTGGGCGCCGATCTGCCGGGCCCGGCGGTTGACCTGGCGGGCCAACTCCCCCTTGGACCAGCCGCTGCGGGCGAACCACGTGGTCAGCTTCTCGTTGGGTTGCTTCTCTGCCATGGGGAACGTCCCATCCCGCCCGGCCCCGGAGGGCCCCCGATCGTCATCGCCCGACGGTTGCGGGCTGTTGCCAGACGTGCCGTGCCGCGGCGCCGCCGCACCCCTCTCTCGCACTGGTGTGCCACGACTCCGGACGGGGCGTCAGTTCGCCCAACTCCCGCGCCCCTGCGGCTCGGAGCTGACTCCCCGACGACGCCCGTGTGCTGAACGTAATGCCCCGCCGAGGGTCCGCGGGACGGCCCCTGGCGAAACGCCACCTTTCGCCACCCCCAGGAGTGAACCGAAGCAAGGGGGCACACGCTTCACTAGGTAGTCGCGGCGGTCGGCATATGCGGGCCGCCAAGTCCCCGAGCAATCCCGGCGGTCCCGACGGACCGCCACGGCCACCGGCGAGTTTGCCGTCCGCCCAGCTCGACGGCCGCCTCGCGCACACGACGATCCGGCATCGGCACAGCCGCCACAAGGCGGCGCCCGAGGCGCACCACCGCAAAAGGCGCACGCCACGCGCTGCGCGCCGCACCCGCACAACGCACCACGCAACGGACAATCAACGCAAAGTCACCATCCCGTAACCATCGGCAACGAGAACCTGTTGGGGGAGGCATGGACAACCTGTTCGGCGAACTTCGACTGGGGCACCTGCGGCTGGCTCCGCTGGGCGCGCGCCGCCGCACCAAGGTCACCGCGTCCCAGGCCGCCGCGGAGTACACCGGTCGCTGGGGCTGGGCGGTCGCCGTCACCGGCCGGGCCGCCGGCAACGCCCCGGCCGCCTGCCAGTGCGGCACCGCCCGCTGCGCCGCCCCGGGCCTGCACCCCGTGCCCGGCTGCGAGGCCGTCGTGCACACCGCCGACGCCGAGGGCTCCGTCCTGTTCCCCACCGGCCGGGCGTTCGACGTCCTGGACGTCCCCGAGCAGGCCGGCGTCCAGGCGCTCGTCCGGCTGGAGCGGATGGGCACCCAGGTCGGCCCGGTGCTGACCGCCCCCACCGGCCGGCTGCAGTTCCTGGTCGCCCCCGGCACCGCCCGCCGCCTGCCCGACCTCCTGTACCGGATGGGCTGGGACGACGCCGCGCTCGACCTGGCCTGCCACGGCGAGGGCAGCTACGTCGCCGCCCCGCCCACCGTCCTGCCCGGCCTCGGCCCGGTGCGCTGGCTGCGCCGCCCGACCCGGGACAACGCGGGCTGCCCGCCCGAGGCCCGGCTGCTGCTCGGCACCCTCGCCTACGCCTGCCACCGCGGCCGCGAGCGCACCGCGGAGCCGGCCTGGATGGCCTCCTGAGCCCAGCACCACCGAGCTCGGCGCGACCCCGGGCCCAGCATCACCCGAGCCCAGCACAAAGGGCCCGCCCCCAACGGGGAGCGGACCCTTCACCGTGTCCGGGGGGCTCAGTCCCCGATCAGCGCGTCCACGAACGCGCCCGGCTCGAACGGCGCCAGGTCGTCCGCGCCCTCGCCGAGGCCGATCAGCTTGACCGGCACCCCCAGCTCGCGCTGGACCGCGACGACGATGCCGCCCTTGGCGGTGCCGTCCAGCTTGGTCAGCACGATGCCGGTGATGTCGACCACCTCGGCGAACACCCGGGCCTGGATCAGGCCGTTCTGACCGGTGGTGGCGTCCAGCACCAGCAGGACCTCGTCCACCGGGCCGTGCTTCTCGACGACCCGCTTGACCTTGCCCAGCTCGTCCATCAGGCCGGTCTTGGTGTGCAGCCGGCCGGCGGTGTCCACCAGGACGGTGTCCACGCCCTCGGCGATGCCCTCCTTGACCGCGTCGAACGCGACCGAGGCCGGGTCGCCGCCCTCGGGACCGCGCACGGTCCGGGCGCCGACCCGCTCGCCCCAGGTCTGCAGCTGGTCGGCGGCGGCGGCGCGGAAGGTGTCGGCCGCGCCGAGCACGACCGTGCGGCCGTCGGCGACCAGGACGCGGGCCAGCTTGCCGGTGGTGGTGGTCTTGCCGACGCCGTTGACGCCGACGACCAGGACCACGGCCGGGCCCTCCTCGTGCTTGGTGGAGCGCACGGTGCGGTCGGCGTCCTTGCCGACCAGCTCGACCAGCTCCTCGCGCAGCAGCGCGCGCAGCTCGTCGGGGGTGCGGGTGCCGAGCACCTTCACCCGGGTGCGCAGCCGCTCGACCAGCTCCTGGGTGGGGGCCACGCCGACGTCGGCGGTCAGCAGGGTGTCCTCGATCTCCTCCCAGGTGTCCTCGTCGAGGTGCTCGCGGGAGAGCAGCGAGAGCAGGCCCTTGCCGAGCGAGTTCTGCGAACGGGAGAGCCGGGAGCGCAGCCGGACGAGCCGGCCGGCGGTGGGCTCGGGGACCTCGACGGCGGGGGCCGCCTCGGCCTCGGCGACCTCGACGGCCTCCGGGGCCTCCGCGGTCTCGGGGAGCGGAACCTCCTCGACGGTGCGCCGCGGCTCCTCGGTGGGCGGCGCGGCCTCCTCACCGACCTGGGGCTCGCGCGGGGTGGTCGGCGGCGCCGTGATGACCGGCGCCTGCGACTTCGGCGGGAGTTGCTGGCGTCGTCTGCCGGAAACGACGAGGCCCGCGATCGCGCCGACGGCGACCACGGCGATGACTACGGCAAGGATCACGTATTCCATATCTCCCCCAGTATCCGTGACGAGGCCCGAGAAGCACCGCACCCGGGCTAGGCGGATGTGGCCCGCACCACGCCCCGGCGCCGTTCCCGGTCCTCTCCCCCGGCCTGGCTGCCGGAGAATTCCCCCACCCGCAGCCGCTGGCTGATCACCTGGGAGATCCCGTCGCCCTTCATCGTCACGCCGTAGAGCGCGTCCGCGGACTCCATCGTCAGCTTCTGGTGCGTGATCACGATCAGCTGGGAGCTCTCCCGCAGCTCCTCCATGATCCCGATCAGCCGGCGCAGGTTGGTCTCGTCCAGCGCCGCCTCCACCTCGTCCATGACGTAGAACGGGCTGGGCCTGGCTTTGAAGATGGCCACCAGCAGCGCGACGGCGGTCAGCGAGCGCTCGCCGCCGGAGAGCAGGGACAGCCGCTTGACCTTCTTGCCCGGCGGGCGGGCCTCCACCTCGACGCCGGTGGTCAGCATGTCGTCGGGGTCGGTCAGCACCAGCCGGCCCTCCCCGCCCGGGAACAGCCGGGCGAAGACGCCCTCGAACTGGGCCGCGGTGTCGTGGTAGGCGGAGGTGAACAGCTGCTCGACCCGCTCGTCGACGTCCCGGACGATGTCCATCAGGTCGCGCCGGCCCCGCTTGAGGTCGTCCAGCTGCTCGCCGAGGAACTGGTGGCGTTCCTCCAGCGCGGCGAACTCCTCCAGCGCGAGCGGGTTGACCTTGCCGAGCTGCTGGTAGGCCTTCTCGGCCGCCCGCAGCCGCTTCTCCTGCTCGGCCCGGACGTACGGGTACGGCTCGCCCGGCTCCTGCCCCTCCTCAGGCGTGGCCGGCGGGACGGGCTGGTCGGGCCCGTACGAGGCGAGCAGTTCGCCGCCGTCGATGCCGAACTCCTCCAGTGCCTTGGCCTCCAGCTGCTCGATCCGCAGCCGCTTCTCGGCCCGCAGGACCTCGTCCCGGTGGCCGGCGTCGACCAGCTTGTCCAGTTCCTCCTTGAGGCCGCGGCCCTGTTCGCGGTGCTCCCGGAGCTCCGCCTCGCGCTCCGCGCGCTCCCGTTCGACGGCCGCCCGCCCGGCGTCCGCACGCGCGAGCGACACCTCCAGGCAGGCGAGCAGCTGCCGGGCGCCCGCCGCGACGGCGTTCGCCACCCCGGCGTCGTGCTGCGCGCGCCGACGGCGCTCGGCGGCGCGGGCGCGCGCCTCGCGCTCGGTGCGGGCGGCGCGGTCCAGCTGGTCGGCCCGGCCGGCCAGCGCGCGGACCCGCTCCTCGTGGGTGCGCACGGCGAGGCGTGCCTCCAGCTCGGCCTGCCGGGCGGCCGAGGCGGCCCCGGCCAGCCGCTGCTGCTCGGCCGGGTCGGGCTCGTCCTCCCCCGCGTCGGCCGAGTCCTCGGCGGCGGCCAGGCGTTCGGCCAGTTCCCCGGCGGTGGCGAGCAGTTGGGCGAGGCCCTCCGCCGCCCGGGCGGCGGCGGCCGCCAGCCGTTCGGCCTCGCCGGCGGCGGCGCGGGCCTGCCCGCCGAGGCGGCCGAGCGCTCCGGCCACCTGGGCCCGTTCCTTCTCCGCGTGCCTCCGCTGGGCGGACAGCCGTTCCACCTCGGCCGCCGACCCGCTCCGCAGTTCGGTGAGTCCGGCCAGCCGTTCGGCCGCGTCGGCGCAGCGGAGGGCGAGTTCGTCGATCGCGCGGGCCGTCTCGTCCACGGCGGCCTGGGTCTCCAGCAGGCTCGGCGCGCCGCCGGAGCCGCCGTGGGCGAGGCCGGCGCCGAGCCGGTCGCCGTCGGCGGTGACGGCGCTCAGGGCGGGGTGCGCGGTGATCAGGGACAGGGCGTCGTCGAGGGTGCCGACGACGGCCGTCCCGGCCAGCAGCGTGCGCACGGCGGCGGTCAACTCGGCCGGTCCGTCCACCAGTTCGGCCGCCCAGCGGGCACCGGCGGGCAACTCGGTCACGGCCTGGTCGGGTTCGGGCGCACCGGCGACGAGCAGCGCGGCCCGTCCGGCGTCGTCGGCGTGCAGCAGGCGCAGCGCGGCGACGGCGGCGTCCGGCGAGTCGACGGCCACCGCGTCGGCGGCTGCGCCGAGTGCGGCGGCGACGGCGACCTCGTGGCCGGGGGCGATGCGCAGCAGTGCGGCGGCCGGGCCGAGCAGTCCGGTCAGCCGGTCCCCCGCCGCGAGCAGCGCGCCCGTGCCGTCCTTGCGGCGCAGTCCGAGCGCCAGCGCGTCGTGGCGCGCGGTGAGCCCGGCGCGCTCGCGTTCGGCGGCGCCGGCGGCCTCCCGGGCGGCGGTGAGGTCGCGTTCGACGGCGGCGAGCCGTGCGCGGGCCTCGTCGTGGGCGGTGTCGGCGCGCTCGTCGTCCCCGGCGAGGCCGTCGACCTGTTCCTGCAGCTGCTCGAACTCGCGCTGCGCGGCTCCGGCGCGCAGCAGCGCCTCGTCCCTGGCCTCGGTGAGCCGGCCGATCTCGGCCTGGGCCGACGCGGCCTTGGAGCGCGCGCCCGCCGCCTGCCCCTGGAGCCGGGCGAGCCCCTCGCGGCGGTCGGCGATGGCGCGGGCGGCGTCCCGCAGCCGGCGCTCCTCGGCGGCCAGGTCGCGTTCCAGTTCGTTCTTGCGTTCGACGGCCTCGGCCAGTGCGTACCGGGCCTCCTCCAGCGCCTCGGCGAGGGCGGCCTCCTCCTCGCGGACGCGCTCGGCCTCCCGTTCGAGCTCTTCCGGGTCCCGCCCGCGCCGTTCCTCGCCCTGCCCCTCGGCGACGGCGTGCCGGGCCCTCGCCTCGGCCAGTCCGATCGTGCCGCGGGTGCGCTCGGCGAGCGCGGAGAGCCGGTACCAGGTCTGCCGGCCGGCCTCCAGGCTCGGGCCGAGCTGCTCGACCTGCGCCTCCAGGACGCGCTCGCGCTGGACGGCGCGGGCCAGTTCCTGCTCGACGGTGGTGCGGCGCAGGCGCAGCGCGAGTTCGTCGGCGATCTCGGCCTCGACGGCCTGGCGGAGGACGAGCAGGTCGTCGGCGAGCAGCCGCAGCCGGGCGTCGCGCAGGTCGGCCTGGATGCCGGCGGCGCGGCGGGCGATCCTGGCCTGCCGGCCGAGCGGGCCGAGCTGGCGGCGCAGTTCGGCCACCAGGTCCTGGACGCGGTTGAGGTTGGCCTGCATCGCGTCGAGCTTCCGCAGCGCCTTCTCCTTGCGCTTGCGGTGCTTGAGCACGCCGGCCGCCTCCTCGATGAAGGCCCGGCGGCCCATCGGGTCGGCGTGCAGGACGGAGTCCAGCTGCCCCTGGCCGACGATGACGTGCATCTCGCGGCCGATGCCGGAGTCGGAGAGCAGTTCCTGGATGTCGAGCAGCCGGCAGGTCTGGCCGTTGAGCGCGTACTCGCTGCCGCCGTTGCGGAACATCGTCCGGGTGATGGTCACCTCGGCGTACTCGATGGGCAGCGCGCCGTCGGTGTTGTCGATGGTGAGGCTGACCTCGGCCCGGCCGAGCGGGGCGCGCCCGCTGGTCCCGGCGAAGATGACGTCCTCCATCTTGCCGCCGCGCAGCGACTTGGCGCCCTGCTCGCCCATGACCCAGGAGAGCGCGTCGACGACGTTGGACTTGCCCGAGCCGTTCGGGCCGACGACACAGGTGATGCCGGGTTCGAAGCGCAGCGTGGTGCTGGAGGCGAAGGACTTGAACCCGCGCAGCGTCAGACTCTTCAGGTGCACGCGGCCGGTCTCCTCATCGCTCGCCGGGGTTCACGGGCCCCGACGGCGACTGTATCCGGCAGGCGGGCGGCCGAAGGCGCCCGGACACGACGAAGGGACGCCACAACCGGGCGTCCCTTGCATGCTGCGTCCCTTGCGGGGCGGCTCAGTGCACAGCGGCGTCGATCTGCGAGGACCGGGCGGGACTCAGGTGAGAGCCGGCTCCCGCTGATCCAGATCGATGCTGTTGAGCAGCGAGTGCTCGTCAGCGACAGCGGTGAGAGCGTCGTTCTCAGCCTGCATCCGAAGGAGCTCGGCTTCAAGGTCCTGGACGCGCTGCTGAAGCCGTCGCATCTCGGAGAGCATTCGCGGGTCGGGGCCGCCGACGTACCCGAGAAGCGCCTTTGCCATGATGAATGGTCCTCCACGCTGAGTGACCGAACCGGAACGGTACAGGTCTAGGGGGAAGGGGGACGCACGCGCGGCGCGCCACCGGAAGTGCCGGCTTGGCACTGCGGCGCAACCATCGTGAGCTGGGCTCACGAGGGCATGCGCCGACCGGGAAAACGCGGTCGTGTGCGCGGGCTTCCAGCGTCTCACCAAAGACGGAAAGGGTCAACACGATCACCGCACGCTACCGCGCCCCTGTCACCTGCCTGGCGGTGTCGTCACGCCGAGGAGGTCCGGGCCGGGTCCACCAGGTGCTCGTGGATCATCGTTCGATGCGGAGTCAACCACGAGTCTGCCCGGATGGCAACCGTATGACACCGCCGGTTGAGGATCTTTTCCCCGGGGGCCGTGCGGGGCCCGGCCCCGGCGGAATTCAGCGGATCTCGAAGCCCTCGTAGCCGACGCCGACGGCGGTCCAGATCTCGGTCACGCCGCTCACGCTGCCGGGTGTGTCGGGGCCGCGGAGCAGGGCGAGCAGCTCCTCGCAGTCGGCGGCGAGGCCCTCGGCCACCACCTGGACCCGGCCGTCGCCGAGGTTGCTCGCGTAGCCGGTCAGGCCGACCTCCAGCGCCCGCGCCCTGGTCCACCAGCGGAAGCCGACCTGCTGGACCTTCCCCCGGACCCAGGCGGTGACCCGGACCGGTTCCTCACTGTGGGCGTCACGACCGTGCATGCCCCGACCCTAACCGGCCGCGGGCCCGGTCACAGCTCCGCCGGCCCCTCGACGGTCCACCCCGGGCTGTGCACCCGCGCGTGCAGTTCGCCGCGCCGGGCCTCCCGGCCGCAGGTGCGGCAGACCCAGGCCGCGTCGAAGGCGTGCGGCTCATGCCCCTCCGGCTCGTGGTCGAAGGTGACCGGCGACTCGGGCAGCAGCCAGCGGTCGCCCCACGTGCGCAAGGCGTGGGCGAGCGGGGCGAGGTCCCGGCCGGCCTCGGTGAGGTGGTACTCGTAGCGCGGCGGCCGCTCGCTGTAGGCGCGCCGCTCGACGATCCCCGCCTCCTCCAGTGCCCGCAGCCGGGCGGTGAGCCGGTCCCGGGGCGCGCCCGTGTTGCGGGCGATCCGGTCGAAGCGGTGGTTTCCGTAGAACAGCTCCCGGACCACCAGCAGGGCCCACTTCTCGCCGACGACGTGCAGCGCCGCCGCCATCGAGCACGGCCGGCCGGGCAGGGCGGCGGGGAGCGACGGGAGCGGGCCCGGGGTGTCAGGGGTCACGGCGCCAGCGTGCCACACAGGGTTGTGTTCTCAAACCCGGGCCGGACGGCACTGCGGCCCCCCCGGGGGGTACGGGGGGGGCGCCGGGGGGGGCGCCGCAGCCCTCGGTGGGGTAGATGGGGTTGAACGGGGGGTGGGGGGTGGTCGGGCCGGCGCCCGGCGGGCCCCCGTGGCCGACGCGCGCGTTCCGGGGGACGGTGAGGG
>NZ_JBHWGV010000095.1:11649-37888 GCF_042732955.1 Kitasatospora sp. NPDC059747
GGGGCGCGCGCGCGCGCCGCCGCGCGCGCCACCGAGAGTTCTGAGTCCACCCCGGGGGCGCGCCCCCGGCCGCCGCCCGGGGGCGCGCCCGCGCCCCCCCCCGCAGCGGGGTGCGCGTCGGGTCGGCGCGTCGGGTCAGCGGGTCACCAGTCGCCGCCGCCACCGCCGAAGTCGCCGCCACCGCTCCAGTCACTGCCGCTGAAGTCCCCGGCGTTGAAGTCCGCCCCGGTGAAGTCGCCGCCCTCGTACTGGTCCTGGTAGCCGTGGTGGCCGCCCTCCATCATCGGCGCCGCGGCGTAGGCCGGGCTGCTGATCATCGAGCCGAGCACGGTGCCGACCAGCAGACCGGGCAGCAGGCCGCCGCCGAAGCTGCTGTAGTAGCCACCCGCGTACGGGGCGTAGGCCGGGCCGGCGTTCCAGTACGGCTGCGGGCCGTACTCGGTGTCGACCGTGCGGACGGCCGGGTCGAGGCCGGCGGCGACGCGGTCCGCGTCCGCCTGGCAGACCGGGACGCTGCGGGCGGAGCCGCCGGCCGGGGCCCACTCGACGTCCTTGACGGACGGGCCGTGGCGCGGGTCCATGAAGCACGGGGGACGGCGCTCGGGCAGCGGGCGCTTGTCGCGCCGGGCGGCCAGGGTGGCCAGCGCGAACCGGCCGTCCTCGATCGTCTCGGTGACGACCTTGACGTCCTCGGGCTTCTTGGCCTCGTCCATCAGGCGCTTGGCCTTCTCGTACGACTCGAGCGCGTGGCTGTAGTCGGTGCGCTGGACGTCGTCCGCGTCGGCGGCGCGCGGGTTGAAGTCCAGGCGCTCCAGCTCGACGCCGTAGGCGGTGATGTCCTCGTCGACCACGCGGCGCAGCTGCTCCAGCTCGGCGCGGGCCTGCTCCTCCTTGCGCTTCTTGGCGCGGCGGAAGAGGAAGAAGACACCGGCACCGGCCAGCACGAGCAGCACGACCGGGATGACCACCCAGGCGATCGAGGTGCTGTGGTTCACCCCGCTGCCCTTGGTCTGCGGGGCGGCCTGGTCGACGAAGTCGTTCAGGGTCGCGTTGATGTCGCCCTTGTCGGCGCGGGCGACGGCGCCTCCGATCCGGTCCGCGACGCCGACGCCCATGGCGCCGCGGTCGGAGCGGGCCATGAAGCCGCCGGTGCCCCGCCAGACGCCGTAGACGCCGTCGATGCCCACCAGGGTGCGCAGATCGGTGAGGATGGTGTCCTTGTTGGCGCTGTCGGGGACGACCGCGATGAAGATCGGCTTGTCGGCCTTCTCGATCTTCTTGGTCAGGGCGTCCGCCTGCGCCTGGCTGAAGCGGTCCAGCATCGTCGGGGCGACGTAGACCTGGCCCTTCTTCAGGGTGGCCGCGGCGTCGCTCAGGCCACCGGCCGCGGAGGCCACCGGGGCGAGCAGAAGCAGAAGCCCGAGCAGCGTCGCCGCGACCACGGCGAGCGGCCCGGTGCCCCGGGAACGTCGAGCAAGGGTTCTCATAACACCCGACGCTACCGCGACCGGCGGCGAAGCACGCCATACCCTTCGCATACTGGTGATGAAGGGATTCCCCGCCGGACGCCGGGGCCGTCCCCTCCTCGGGGATGAGATTTCCCCCAAGTCACCCTGAAGCGGACTGCCGCCGGGAACCGCGGCAGGCGGCCGGACGTACGTCCCGGCAGGCCCGGAGCGGTCGGAGGGGGTGTCCTGACCGTATCGTGCGGACGGGCATAGTGGTCCCGGACCGCGGGTCCATTACCCGCTCTTGACCCACCGCCCCTCGTGGCCCCAACCCCTCTGATCGGAGCGCTCGGTGATCATCGGCCTCGTCACCGCCGTGGCGGCATCCGCCTGTTACGGCACCGGCTCGGTCCTGCAGGCCGTCGGTTCCCGGCGGTCCGCCCGCGAGGAGGCGGCCAAGGGCGCCTCCACCGCCACGACCGAGCACGGCGGGCCGAGCCTGTCCTCGACCGCGAAGGCCGCCGTCACCTGGGAGTTCATCCTCGGCACGGTGCTCGACCTGATCGGCTTCGGACTCGGCGCGCTGGCCGCCCGGCTGCTGCCGCTGTTCCTCTCCCAGACGATCATCAGCGCCAACCTGGTGATCACCGCGGTGCTGAGCATCAAGCTGCTCGGCATCCGGCTCAAGCAGCTGGAGTGGGCGTCGATCGGCGTGCTCTGCTCGGCGCTGGTGCTGCTGGCCGTCTCGGCCGGCCCCGAGGGCGGCCACCACGCGGAGATGTCCTTCCACTGGTGGCTGCTGATCATCACCACCGTCCTGCTGGTCGGCGGCGGCCTGCTGGTGCGGCGGATGGGCTCGAAGGGCGCGATCGTCGCAGGTCTGCTCTCCGGCCTCGGCTTCGGCGCCCTCGGCGTCGGCGTGCGCATCCTCAACGGCGTCGAGCCGTTCGAGCTCGGCGGCCTGCTCTCCGACCCGGCGCTGTACGCGATCCTCATCGGCGGCCTGGGCGGCATGTACGTGCACACGGTCGCGCTGCAGATCGGCTCGGTGAACGGCGCGACGGCCGCCCTGGTGGTCGGCGAGACGGTGCTGCCCGGCGCGGTCGGCGTGCTGTGGCTCGGCGACTCCTCCAAGTCCGGCCTCGGCTGGCTCGGCGTGGCCGGCTTCCTGCTCGCGGTGGTGTCCGCCGTCGGCGTCGCCTACTTCGGCCAGGGCGACCACGGAGCCCTCGGGGACGCGGCCGACCAGCAGCCCGAACTCGCGCACAAGTAGCGCCGCCCGTCAGCCCCCGCTGCGCTCCCGCGGCACCCGCTGGCAGCGGGGGCAGAAGTAGCTGGAGCGGTTCATCCACGCGGCCCGGCGGATCGCCGTACCGCAGCGGCGGCAGGGCTCGTGCTCGCGGCCGTACGCGTCGAGGTCCCGCGAGAAGTAGCCGCTCTCGCCGTTCACGTTGACGTACAGGCTGTCGAAGCTGGTGCCGCCGACGGCCAGCGCCGCGGTCATCACGTCCCGGGCACTGGCCAACAGCACGGCCGCCTGCGGGCGGGTGAGCGTCGCCGTCGGCCGGTCGTAGTGCAGCTTGGAGCGCCAGAGCGCCTCGTCGGCGTAGATGTTGCCGACACCGCTGATCAGCGTCTGGTCGAGCAGCGCGCGCTTGACGGTGGTGCGCTTGGCGCGCAGCGCGGCCGTGAAGGCGTCGTCGTCGAAGCGCGGGTCGAGCGGGTCGCGGGCGATGTGCGCGATGGAGACGGGCGTGCCCTCCGGGTCGCCCTCCTCGGCCTCCTCGACCGCGAGGCCGCCGAAGGTCCGCTGGTCGACGAAGCGCAGTTCGCGTCCGCCGTCGGAGAAGCGCAGCCGCACCCGCAGGTGCGTCTCGTCGGGCACCGACGGGTCCTGGACGAGGAGTTGACCGCTCATCCCGAGGTGGCCGATCAGCGAAAAGCCCGAGCCGGTGCCGGCCAGCGGCAGCCACAGGTACTTGCCGCGGCGCTGCGCGGCGCCGAGCGTCGTCCCGGTGAGCCGGGCGGCGAAGTCGGCGGCACCGGCGGGCTGGCGGCGCACCGCGCGCGGGTGCAGGACCTGGACGTCGGAGACGGTCCGCCCGGCGACCCAGTTCGCCAGTCCGCGGCGGACCACCTCGACCTCGGGAAGTTCGGGCAAGGCAGCATTCCTCCTGCGGAAAGGGACCGGCAGGAGGAAGGCTACTGCCTCGTCACGCGCCGGCGGGCAGCCGGTCGGCGTACTTCTCCTTGATCGCGCGCCAGGCGCTCTCGGCGGCCTTCTGCTCGGCTTCCTTCTTCGAACGGCCGACGCCGCTGCCGAAGTCCTGGCCGGCCACGCGGGCCACCGCGGTGAAGGTCTTCTCGTGGTCCGGACCGGACTCCATGACCACGTACTCGGGCACGCCGATGCTCACCGAGGCGGTGAGCTCCTGCAGGCTGGTCTTCCAGTCCAGGCCCGCGCCCAGCTGAGAGGACTCCTCGATCAGCGGGTCGAACAGGCGGTGGACGAACTCGGTCGCCGCGTCCAGGCCCTGGTCCAGGTAGACGGCGCCGATCACGGCCTCGACGGTGTCGGCGAGGATCGACGACTTGTCGCGGCCGCCGGTGCCCTCCTCGCCCTTGCCGAGGCGGATGAAGACGCCCAGGTCGAGCCCGCGCCCGACGTCCGCGAGCGCGCGGGAGTTGACCACCGCGGCGCGCAGCTTGGCGAGGGTGCCCTCGGGGACGTCCGGGTGGACGCGGTAGAGGGTGTCCGTCACCACGAGGCCCAGCACCGAGTCGCCGAGGAACTCCAGGCGCTCGTTGGTGGGCAGCCCGCCGTTCTCGTACGCGTACGAGCGGTGGGTCAGGGCACGCACCAGAAGGGCGCGCTCGAGCGTGTACCCGAGGCGCCCTTCCAGGACGTCGTATTCGGTCGAAGCCGGCCCACCGGCCTTGCCACCGCCCGAAGGACCCTTCGGGGCGGAGGACGCCTTGCGGGTGGAGTTACCGTCCGACATCGATCCGTGCACCCCGCCGATCAGACCGAGAGGACCTGGCGGCGGTTGTACGTGCCGCAGCTGGGGCACGCGATGTGGCCGAGCTTCGGCTCGTGGCAGCTGTCGCACGCCACGAGGGCCGGAACGACGGCCTTCCAGTTGGAACGGCGGTGGCGCGTGTTGCTGCGCGACATCTTCCGCTTCGGAACAGCCACGGCTACTTCTCCTGGTTCTCGGCGGCACCCTCACGGGTGTCGCTGTTCTTGATCCCGTCACCCTCGTCGCCGGGGGCGGCGGAGAGTCCCTGCAGAGCCGCCCACCGGGGGTCGGCGGCGTCGTGGTGGTGCGCCGGGTCGTCGCTCAGGCGCGCTCCGCACTCGGAGCACAGGCCCAGGCAGTCGTCCTGGCACACCGGCTGCAGCGGCAGTGCGAGCACCACCGCGTCACGCAGCACCGGCTGGAGGTCGAAGAAATCGCCCTCCAGGCGGTAAGTCTCTTCTTCCGAGTCCTCGTCGAGGTCCTCGGTCCCGGTGGTCCGGGCGCGGTGACGCTCGTCGGACTCCGGGTAGTAGTACAGCTCCTGGAAGTCCACGTCGATGTCGAACTCGACGGGCTCCAGGCACCGGACGCACTCGCCCTCGACCACGGCCTCGGCGGTGCCGGTCACCAGCACGCCCTCGACCACGGACTCCAGGCGGAGCTCCAGCTGGACCTCGCTCTTCTCCGGCACGCCGATCACGTCGATGATGCCGAAGCCCTCGGGGGCCTCCAGGGTGCGGGACACCTTGCGCATCGACCCCGGACGGCGGCCGAGCTCGTGCGTGTCGAACACGAGGGGGTCGCGGTGGTCGAGGCGGTTCAAGGTGTCCTGACTTCCATGGAAGGTGATCGGTGGGCCCCATGTGCGGCGGCGCCCCGAGGGCAAGCCGAGCGTCCGACATGGAGGGGCCGGAGTGGTCAGACTACCGGAGTCTCCCGCCAGGCCCAACTTCGGTCCCGGAGGAACGCCCCGGGACCGGTGTTCAGCGCCCGCCGAGCTCCCGCAGCCTGGTCATGTCGATCATGCTGGTGTCGAAGAAGCTCGTCTCGTCCAGCCCGGGCTGCTGCTGGGGCACGACCGGCGGGGCGGCGGGCTGCTGCGGGTAGCCGTAGGCGTCGTACTGCTGCGCGCCGTAGCCCTGTTGCTGCTGCGGATAGCCGTAGTCGGCGTGCTGCTGGCCCGCGTAGTCCCCGTGCTGCTGCTGTTGCGGGTACCCGCCCGTGGCGTCCTGCTGCTGGGCCCACTGGGCCGCGTACGGGTCGCCCTGGGCGGCCGGGTCGAAGCCGCCGCCGTACACCTCGGCGTACTGGCCGCCCTGCTGCTGGGCCGCCGCCGCGTACTGGTCGGCGCCGGGGTTCTGCCAGCCGGCCGCGGCCGGGGTCTGCTCCGGCCAGCTCTGCTGCTGCGGCACGTCCTCGCGGTACCAGGCGAGCTCCTCGCCGTCGCCCTCGGCGGCGAAGCCCGCCGCGACCGCCTCGGCCCGCTCCTTGGCCTGCTGCGCCTCGTCGGCGGCGGCCAGGTAGGCGCCCAGCTCGTCGATCGGCCGCTTGCCGAGGAGCTTGTCGCGGCCCTTGCCGACGGCCTCCAGGGTCGCGCTGAGCACGTTCTCCAGGGTGGCGAGCTTCACATCGACGTACTCGTCGACCTCGGGGCTCGGGCTGACCCGCTGCGGCCGGAACTCCTCGCCGTCCGTCTCGCCGTCGTACTCGTTCTCGAAGACGCTGGAGTCGCCGCGCAGCTTGGTCCGGCCGCGGCCGACGGCGCCGAGCGTCTTGGTCAGCACGACCTCGAAGTTGGCGAGCTTGCTGTCCACGTAGTCGTCGGCCTCGGCCCGCTTGGTGTCCACGTCGGAGCGCGCCTCGGCGAGGATCCGGTCGGCCTCGGCCTGGGCCCGGCGGACCACCTCGGTGTCCGAGATCAGCGAGCCGCGCTCGGCGTGCGCGCCCTGGATGATCCGGTCGGCCTCGGCCTGGGCGCCGGCCACCACCTGCTCGTGGTCGGCCATCACCGACTGCGCCTGGGCCAGTTCGGCGGGCAGGACCGCCTTCAGGTCGTTGATCAGGCCGATCAGCTCGGCCCGGTTCACCACGCAGGAGGCCGACATCGGCATCGAGCGCGCGTTCTCGATCGCCGCCACGATCTCGTCGACCTTGTTCTGCACGTCCACGGGGCTTCGTCTTTCCGTGTGCCGCCGACGGTCCGGCGGAGGCAGGCCCGGCGCGGTGGACCTCACCGCAGGGCAGGAATACAGACTGTACGGCCACTGCGGGGCACGGTCACAACGCCCGAACCGGGCCGGGCCCCCGGGGGATCCCGGCGACACGGACAAACCATGACGAAGCGGTAGGAAGGGAACGGCCGGACTACTGCTCGGCCTTGCGCTCCGCGATCCGCTCGACCAGCCGGCGGTGCACCGTCTCCGGCAGCAGGTGCGAGACGTCGCCGCCGTACGAGGCCACCTCCTTGACCAGGGTCGAGGACAGGAAGCTGTACGTCGGCGAGGTCGGCACGAACAGCGTCTCGACGCCCGTCAGCCCGTGGTTCATCTGGGCCATCTGCAGCTCGTAGTCGAAGTCGCTGACGGCCCGCAGCCCCTTGATGATCGCGGGGATGCCGCGCGCGCGGCAGTAGTCCACCAGCAGGCCGTGGTGCGACTCGACCACCACGTTCCCGAACTCCGCGGTGACCTCCTCGATCAGGCCGATCCGCTCCTCGACGCTGAACATGCCGCGCTTGCTCCGGTTGATCAGCACCGCGACGTGCACCACGTCGTAGAGCTTCGAGGCCCGCCCGATGATGTCGAGGTGGCCGTTGGTGATCGGGTCGAACGAACCGGGGCAGACGGCTCGGCGCATGGCGTTTGTGCTCCCTCGTGGGGTGACGGCTGCTGCGGGCCTCGGCCCGCTACTCGTGCTGGCGGGCGGCGGCGCGACCGTACCAGAGCGTGCCCTCGCCGTAGCGGCGGGAGCGCAGCACCTCGAAGCCGTCGGGCCAGCCGAACTCTCCGCCGCGGGTGCTGCGCTCCACGGTGACGAGTGCGTCCGCCGCGAGCCAGCCCCCGGCCAGGAGTGTGATCAGCATCTCGCGCAGCTCGTCGTCCGTGACGGCGTACGGAGGATCGAGGAACACCAGGTCGTACGGGGCCTGCGGGGGCGGCCCGGCGATCACCTTCTCGGCCTTGGCGGCCTTGAGTTCCGCGCCCGGCAGGCCGATCGTGCGGACGTTCTCGCGGATCACCCGGGCCGCCTGGCCGTCGGCCTCGACCAGCAGGACGTGATCGGCCCCCCGGGACAGCGCCTCCAGGCCGACCGCGCCCGATCCGCCGAACAGGTCGAGCATCCGGCTCCCGTGCAGGGTGCCGCGCAGCGCCTCCAGGGTGGAGAACATCGCCTCACGGGCCTTGTCGGAGGTCGGTCGGGTGCCCCGGCCTGGCGGTACGGCCAGCCGGCGGCCGCCGGCCGCTCCGGCGATCACGCGGGTCATGGTGGTGGGAGGTCCTTTCGTCGCTGCCCGACCACGCTACCCGCCCCGAGCCGAAGGGGAGCGCCGACCGTCGGCGCCGGGCCCGAGCGGACCGGAGGCGAGTGGGCGAACAGCAGCGCGGCCCCCGCCGGGCGTACCGGCGGGGGCCGCGGGGCACCGTCTAGCTCGCCTCGGAGCCCGTCGACTGCGCCGGGACCGCCGCGCCGAGCAGGGCCGGCGAGGCGTAGCGGGACCAGGAGAGGCAGCCGTCGGGCGGGCAGAACTCGGGGCGGCGCGGGTCGTGCCCGAGCTCGCGCAGCTTGGTGCGGACGGAGTCGGGCGTGCGGCCGAAGCGGGCGGCGATCCGGGCGACGGTCTCGCCGTCGTGGAAGCGCCGGACCAGTTCCTCCTCGTGCTGCGGCACCCAGGGGGCGCCGTGGCCGGGGTACAGCTCGCGCAGCACGTCGCGGTCGGGGATGGGCTCGGAGACGTCGGCGACGATCGCCAGCGCCCGCAGCGCGCGGTTGAGCGCGATCCGCAGCGAGGCGACGTCCTCGACCGGCAGGCGGAGCTTGCCCGAGGCGAGCGGCGCGGCGGCCGCCCCCTCGCGCCAGCCGGTCAGGGTGAGGGTGACCTCGCGGTCGTCGTCGCTGGCGAGTTCGATCCGGAAGACCTTGTCGCCCAGCGGGAGCTCGTTGAGATGACGGAATGCCATGGCAGGACCCCCAAGTGTCGCGCCAGGTACGCACCTTGAGGTGCGCCCTGAACACCTTCATTCTCTCGCGGGGGTCTGACAATTCCCGGGCCGCGCGGGACCGCCCGACCGGCCGGGGCCGGCCCGCTCAGCCCTTCTCCATGTAGGCCGCGCGGTCCTCGTCGATGAGGCTCTCCAGCGCGGTGCGCAGCTCCGGGTGGGCGGCGAGCTCCGGGTCCTCGGCGACGAGCCGGGTGGCCTCCGTCCGGGCGGTGAGGATGACCTCCTCGTCCTCCAGTACCGAGAGCACCTTGAGCGAGGACTTCACACCGGACTGCGCCTGGCCCAGCACGTCGCCCTCGCGGCGCTGTTCGAGGTCGATCCGGGACAGCTCGAAGCCGTCCAGCGTGCCGGCCACGGCGTCCAGCCGGGCCCGGGCCGCGCTGCCCGCGGGCATGTCGCTGACCAGCAGGCACAGGCCCGCCGCGCTGCCGCGGCCGACCCGGCCGCGCAGCTGGTGCAGCTGGGAGACGCCGAAGCGGTCGGCGTCCATGATGACCATCGCGGTGGAGTTGGGGACGTTGACGCCGACCTCGATCACGGTGGTGGCGACCAGGACGTCCACCTCGCCCGCCGAGAACCGCCGCATCACGTCGTCCTTGGCCTCGGGCGCGAGCCGGCCGTGCAGGATCTCCACCCGGAGGCCGCTCAGCGGGCCCTTCACCAGCTTCTCGGCGGTCTCCACCACCGAGAGCGGGGGCCGCCGTTCGTCGCTCTGGGCGCCGGCGTCGGCGATGTCCTCGAAGTCCTCCTCGGCCGCCTTCCGCTTCTTCCTGGCCCCGCTGTTCGCTGCCGGGGCCACCGGCTCCTCGTCCCCGATGCGGGGGCAGACGACGTACGCCTGGTGGCCCTTGCCGACCTCCTCGCGGACCCGCTCCCAGGCGCGGGTGAGGAAGTTGGGCTTCTCGACCGCCGGGACGACGTGGGTGGAGATCGGGGAGCGGCCGGCCGGGAGCTGGTCCAGGACGGAGGTCTCCAGGTCCCCGAAGACCGTCATCGCGACCGTGCGCGGGATCGGAGTGGCGGTCATCACCAGCAGGTGCGGCGGCTGGTCGCCCTTGGCGCGCAGCGCGTCCCGCTGCTCGACGCCGAAGCGGTGCTGCTCGTCGACGACGACGAGGCCGAGGTCCTGGAACTGGACCTTGTCCTCGATCAGCGCGTGGGTGCCGATGGCGATCCCGGCGTCCCCGCAGGCCATGTCGAGCAGCGCCTGGCGGCGGGCCGGGACGCCCATCGAGCCGGTGAGCAGCACGACCCGGGTGCCGAGGTCGGAGCCGCCGATCATGCCGCCCTCGGCGAGGTCGCCCATCATCTCGACGATCGAACGGTGGTGCTGCTGGGCGAGCACCTCGGTGGGCGCGAGCAGGACGGCCTGGCCGCCGGCGTCGACCACGGCGAGCATCGCGCGCAGCGCGACCAGCGTCTTGCCGGAGCCCACCTCGCCCTGGAGCAGCCGGTGCATCGGGTGCTCGCTCGCGAGGTCGGCGGCGATCTCGGCGGACACCTTCCGCTGCCCCTCGGTGAGGGTGAACGGCAGCCGCTCGTCGAACGCGTCCAGCAGGCCGCCCTCACGGGCCCGGCGCGGCTTGGCGGGCAGCGCGGACTCGGCGGCCCGGCGCTGGGCGAGGGCGACCTGGAGGACGAAGGCCTCGTCCCAGCGCAGCCGGCTCTGGGCGCGCTCGCGGTCGGCCTGGCCGCGCGGGCGGTGGATCAGCTCCAGGGCCTCGGGCAGCGGGATCAGGTCGTGCCGCTCGCGCAGTTCGGCGGGCAGCGGCTCGCCGACGTCGCCGAGGTGCTTGGTGAGCGCGGTGTCGATACAGATCGACAGCTTCCAGCTGGGCATCTGGGCGCTCGCGCCGTACACCGGGATGAGGCGGCCGGCGAACTGCTGCGCGGCATCCGACCCGGCGTCCTCGTCGAGCAGCTGGTAGTCCGGCGAGACCAGCTGGCGGGTGCGGTTGAAGACGTTGACCTTGCCCGCGAACAGGCCCTGGGCGCCGGACCTGAGCTCCTTCTGCCGCCAGCCCTGGTTGAAGAACACCAGCGAGAGCCGGCTGCGGCCGTCGGTGACGACGACCTCCAGCCGGTCGCCCTTGCGGCCGCGGAACGGGATGAGGGTGACCTTCTCGATCCGGGCCAGCACGGTGACGTGCTCGTCGACCTCCAGCTCGTCCAGGCTGGTGAGCTGGCCGCGTTCGACGTAGCGGCGGGGGTAGTGGTGCAGGAGGTCCCCGACCGTGCGCAGCTTGAGGCTGTCGGCGAGCACCTTCGCGGTGCGGTCGCCGACGAGCTTGGTCAGTGGTTCATCGAGAGCGCCCATCAGGCCCTTGTTTACACCAAAGCGCCGACAGACCGGGCCGCTCCGCGGGCCCCGTCCGGCGCCTACTCGACCCCGATCAGCAGCGGGGCCGCCTCCCGGCCGCCGTGGAAGACCACCGTGTCCACCTCGGGCCGGCCCTGGCGCACGTGCGCGACGAGGTGTTCGGCGAGCGCGTCGTCCGCGCCCTCGCCGAGGATCAGGGTGACGAGTTCGCCGCCCGCGCCGAGCATCCGGTCCAGCACGCTGGCCCCGACCTCGGCCGGGCCGGCGCCGATCACCGCGACGTCCCCGTCGATCAGGCCGAGCACGTCGCCGGCCTGGCAGACCCCGGCCATCGTCCAGGACTCCCCCTCGGCGACGGCGAGTTCGGCGTAGCGGGTGGCCCCGGCGGCGGAGGTCATGGCGACCACGTCCTCGTCGAAGCGGCGCCCGGCCTCGTGCACCGCGAGCGCCGCGAGCCCCTGCACCGGCGAGCGGGTGGGCAGGACGGCGATCCGCACGCCCTCCTCGCGGAGCTGGTCGGCGGCGGCGCCGGCGGCGGCGCGCAGTTCGGGGTCGTTGAGCAGCAGGACGACCTCGCGCGCGCCCGACCTCCGGACGGCGGCGGCGAGTTCGGCGCTGGCGGTGGGGCGGTCCGGGTCGGCGCGGAGCACGACGGCGCCGGCCTGCTCGCAGAGTTCGGCGAGGCCCTCGCCGCACACCACGGAGAGCACCGCGCGGGCCGGTTCCTCGCGCTCGCCCGGCTCGGCGGCGGCGCCGGAGCGGGCGGCGGCCTCGGCGAAGTGGGTGATCCGGATCTGGTGCGGCCGGCCGGCCCCGATGCCGGCCTCGACGGCGGCGCCGGCGTCGTCCACGTGGACGTGCACGTTCCACAGGCCGTCGCCGCCGCCGATCACGAGCGAGTCGCCGAGCCCGCCGAGCCGCTCGCGCAGCGCGGGCAGGGCGTCGTCGGGGGCGTCCAGCAGGTAGATGACCTCGAAGGCGGGGTGGCCGGGGCCGGGCGGCCTCATGCGGGCCTCGCAGCTCTCCAGCGCCCGGACGTCCCCGCGCAGCGCGACCGGTCCCATCGGCTGGTGCCCGGCGACGGCGTCGGCGAGCGCGCCGAGGACGGCCACCAGGCCGCGCCCGCCGGCGTCGACGACCCCGTTCTCGGCGAGCACGGCGAGTTGCTCGGGGGTGTGCCGCAGCGCGTCCCTGGCGGCCCGGTACGCGGTGTCGGCGACCTGCGCGAGTCCGTCCCCGGCCCGGACGGCCTCCCGGGCGGCGACCCGGGCGACGGTCAGCAGCGTGCCCTCGACGGGCTCCGCGACGGCCTGGTAGGCGGAGTCGGCGGCCCGCTGGAGGGCGGCCCGCAGCTGGTCGGCGCCGCCGCCGTCGGCCAGCGTCTCGGCGGTGCCGCGCAGCCACTGGGCGAGGATCACGCCGGAGTTGCCGCGGGCGCCGACCAGCGCGCCGCGGGCCATCGCCCGGACGGTGTCGGCCAGGCCGGGGGCCGGCTCGGCGGCCGGGTCGGCGAAGCGGCTCTCCACCTCGGCGGCGGCGGACTCGACGGTCAGGTAGAGGTTGGTGCCGGTGTCGCCGTCCGGGACGGGATAGACGTTGAGTGCGTCGATCTCCTCGCGCGCCTGGCCGAGCGCGCGCAGGGCGAGCTGGCACCAGGTGCGCACGGCCGGGGCGTCGAGCGTGTGCAGCACCAGGTCTCCTCCGGATGGGACGCCGCGATGGCCTCGGGTCGAACGGCGAGGGGCGATACCGGCAGGTTATCGGGGGCCGGGAGGGGTCGCCCGGGCCGTCGGCCGGAGCGATCACCCGGGCGGTCATGGTAGTTTCGTTGAACGGGAGCAAGCGTTGTATGCTCTTCCGGTTGCCTGGAACAATCCGGGCGCACCCCCCAGGTCGGTCCGGTTCACGCGAGTGTTCCGGTGTTCTGGTGGGTTGTCGAACGTAACTGATCTGAAGTCTTGGAGTGACTCCTGTGGCTGCCAACTGCGACGTCTGCGGCAAGGGGCCGGGCTTCGGCAACAGCATCTCCCACTCGCACCGCCGTACCCCCCGTCGTTGGAACCCCAACATCCAGACGGTGCGCGCTGTGATTGGGCGGACGCCGAAGCGGCTCAACGTCTGCACCTCGTGCATCAAGGCCGGTAAGGTCTCGCGCTGACGCGCAGACCGGCATGCCGGTCCTCCAGGTGATGGGGGGGGGGGGGGGGTGGATGGGTGAGGGAGGAGAATGATAGAGAATAGAGGGGGGGGGGGCGGCGGCGGCCCGGCGCCCGCGGGGGGGGGGGGGGCGCCCGGGGGGCCCCCCCCCCCCGGCGTTCGTCAGCGCCAGCGCCAGGCGTGGTCGACCGGGCCGATCCCGGCGCCGAGGGCGAAGCCGCCCGCGATCGCGCCGGTGATGTACTCCTTGGCCGAGCCGACGGCCTCCGGCAGCGGCTCGCCCTTGGCGAGTCCGGCGGCGATCGCGCTGGCCAGCGTGCAGCCGGTGCCGTGGGTGTGCCGGTTGTCGTAGCGCGGCGCCCGGTACCAGTGCTCCTCCCCCGGCCCGCCGTACAGCAGGTCGGCGGCCTCGCCCGCCAGGTGTCCGCCCTTGACCAGGACCCAGCGCGGCCCGAGGTCGAGCAGCGCCTTGGCGGCGTCCAGCATCTGCCCCTCGTCCTCGACGGTGCGGCCGGTGAGCTGCGTCACCTCGTGCAGGTTGGGCGTGGCCAGGGTGGCCACCGGCAGCAGCTTCTCGCGGACGGTCGCGACGGCCTCGGCGGCGAGCAGCGCGTCCCCGTGCTTGGAGACGCCGACCGGGTCGACGACCACCGGGGCGTCCACCCCGGCCAGCAGGTCCGAGACGGTCTCGACGAGCTCGATCGACGCGAGCATCCCGGTCTTCACGGCCTGCACGCCGATGTCGTCCACCACGCTGCGGAACTGGGCCCGGACGGCCTCGGCGGGCAGTTCCCAGTAGCCCTGGACGCCGAGCGAGTTCTGCGCGGTGACGGCGGTGATCACGCTCATGCCGTGGACGCCGAGGGCGAGCATGGCCTTGAGGTCGGCCTGGATGCCGGCGCCGCCGCCGGAGTCGGAGCCGGCGACGGTGAGCACGCGGGGAGGGGCCGCGTGGGAAGGAGCCACGCGGGGAGGAGCAGTCGAAACCATGCCCCCAACCTACCCGCGACCGCTCAGAGCACGGCTTCCGATTCCGCCCAGCGGTCCTCCGGCACCGTCTTCAGCCTGGTCACCGCGTCCGCGACCGGCCGCAGCTCGATGGCGTTCCCGCGCAGCGCCGTGAAGTGGCCGAACGCGCCCGCGTGCACCGCCTCCACCGCGTGCCACCCGAACCTGGTCGCGAGCACCCGGTCCCGCGCGGTCGGGGTGCCGCCGCGCTGGGTGTGGCCGAGGATGACCGGGCGGGCCTCCTTGCCGAGCAGGTTCTCCAGCTCGTTGGCGAGCCGGTTGCCGATCCCGCCGAACGTCCGGTGCCCGAACTGGTCGACCTCGCCGTGGTCGAAGCGCATCGTGCCGGGCATCGGGGCGGCGCCCTCGGCGACGGCGATGATGGCGAACTTCTTGCCGCGCGCGAAGCGGTCCTCGACCATCCGGGCCACCGCCTCGATGTCGAACGGCTTCTCCGGGATCAGGATGCCGTGGGCGCCGCCGGCCATGCCCGCGGTGAGCGTGATCCAGCCGGTGTGCCGGCCCATCAACTCGACCACCATGACGCGCTGGTGGGACTCGGCGGTGGTCTTCAGCCGGTCGATCGCCTCGGTCGCGACGTGCACCGCGGTGTCGAAGCCGAAGGTGACGTCGGTGGCGTCGATGTCGTTGTCGATGGTCTTCGGCACCCCGACCACCGGCAGTCCGGCCTCGCTGAACAGCTTGGCGGCGGTCAGCGTGCCCTCGCCGCCGATCGCGATCAGCGCGTCGATGCCGATGTCCCGGGCCAGCGTCTTGGCGTTCTCCACCGCCCAGGCGATCCGCTCGCGCCGGACCCGGGCCGAACCGAGGATGGTGCCGCCGAGGGTGAGCAGTCCGGTGACGTCGTCGTGCGAGACCGGACGGGTGCGCCCCTCGATCAGACCGAGGAAGCCGTCCAGGATCCCGACGATCTCGTCACCGTGCACATCCGTGCCCCGGTGCACCACGGAGCGGATCACCGCGTTGAGGCCGGGGCAGTCGCCGCCGCTGGTCAGAACACCGATGCGCATGGTTGGTGCGTTCTCCGCTCGCAGTGGTTCGGACCACCCGCGCCCGGAGGGCGGGCGGGCTCGATCCCTCGCAAGCCTACGCAGAACCGGCGCGCGAATCCCGTCCGCGGCACCCGGGAGCGTGACGTTCCGTACGCGTGTCCGAGCGCCATCAGCCGTACCGCGTACGTCACTCGGCGAAGTGGTCCCAGCCGCCGACCCGGTCCCAGGGCGCGCCGTCGACCGTCACCCGGCCGCCGCGGGTGCCCCGGGGCCGGCCGGTCACCTCGCCCACCACCCGCCAGCGGGCCGGGAGTTGGATCCCGCGCGGGAAGGTCGCCACGATCGCGTGGTCCTCGCCGCCGGACAGCACCCAGACCAGCGGGTCCACCCCGACGGCCTGGCCGATGTCGGCCATCTGCGCCGGGACGTCGAAGTCGGCGGCCAACAGGTCGATGTCCACGTCGCTGGCGCGGGCCACGTGCCCGAGGTCGGCGACCAGCCCGTCGCTCACGTCGATCATCGAGGTCGCGCCCAACTCGGCCGCGGCCGGGCCGGCGTGGTACGGCGGCTCGGGGCGGCGGTGCGCCTCGACGAAGGCGCGCGGGGAACGGAAGCCGCGCTGGAGCACCGTCAGGCCGGCGGCGGACCAGCCCAGCCAGCCGGTCACCGCGACCACGTCGCCCACCTGCGCGCCGGAGCGCAGCACGGCCGCGCGCCCCTGGAGGTCCCCGAGCGCCGTGATGGCGAGCATGACGGTGTCGCCGCGCACCACGTCGCCGCCGACCACGGTCGCGCCGGCCACCTGGCACTCGTCGCGCAGCCCGTCCATCAGCTCGGTGGCCCACGTGGTGGGCAGGTCGGCGGGGGCGACCAGGCCCAGCAGTATCGCGGTCGGCACCGCGCCCATCGCGGCCACGTCGGCGAGGTTCTGGGCGGCGGCCTTGCGGCCGACGTCGTAGGCGGTGGACCAGTCCCGGCGGAAGTGCCGGTTCTCGATCAGGACGTCCGTGGTGGCCACCACCCGGCCGTCCGGGGCCTTCACCACCGCCGCGTCGTCGCCCGGGCCGAGGTCGACCGCGTCGGTGAGCGGTACCCGGGCGGTCAGCTCCCTGATGAGGCCGAACTCGCCGAGCTCGCCCACGGTCCCCTGCATCTGCCGTCCTCTCGCACTCAATCCGAATCGTGCTGCCGTCCGGATCGCGCTGCCATCCGGATCCGGTCCCCCGTCGCTCCCCCCGCGCGCAGCGTACGCCCTCCCGGGGTGCAGAGGTCTCCCCTCCCCGGCCCGCAGCGCGGTAGCGTGGTGATCAGACTGCCGGTGAGCCCGTTTCCCACCCGACGTCCCTCCGGGCGAGCACGGCGGCGATCCCCCCAACCGGCCGCCGGGAGGCCCCCGTGGTACAGGCGTACATCCTGATCCAGACCGAGGTCGGCAAGGCCACCGCCGTGGCCGAGTCGATCTCCAAGATCCCCGGCGTGCTCACCGCCGAGGACGTCACCGGCCCCTACGACGTCATCGTCCGGGCCGAGGCCGACACCGTGGACGACCTCGGCCGTCTGGTCGTGGCCAAGGTCCAGCAGGTGGAGGGCATCACCCGCACCCTGACCTGTCCGGTGGTCCACCTGTAAGGCGCGGCTACGATCGGCTGGTGCCCACAGAACTGCGCGTCCCCCGCGCCCTCGCGGCCCTGCCCGCGCCGGTCCGCTGGCTCGCCGTGCCCGTCGCGCTGACCTGCACCGTCGTGGTGCTGCTCGGCAGTTGGAGCGGGCCGGCGGACATCGAGGTGCCGACGCCGACCGGCAAGGCGGCCGGCTACTGCCGGAACCTGGCCGCCGCGCTGCCGCAGGAGCTGCTCGGGCACGCCCGCAAGGACCCGTCGCCGTCCTCGCCGTACGTCGCGGTCTGGGACACCTCGCCCCGGACGGTGCTGCGGTGCGGCATCGACCGGCCCGAGGAGCTCGACGGCCCGCACGCCATGGACATGTCGCCAACGCTCGACGACGTCACGTGGTGGTCGCAGAAGCTGGACGACGGGAGCTACCGCTTCGTCACGACGATGCGCGCCGCGTACGTCGAGGTGACCTCCCCCGCCAACGTCTACGACAGCCCGTTGGACCCCGCCTCGGCGGTCACCGCAGCCGTCAAGGCGAACGTCCCCGGCTGACCGGAACGGACGAACGACCGACGGAGGGCGGGCCGGGAGCTTCCCGGCCCGCCCTCCGTTCCCGCGCGGGCGACTAGCGCAGCCCGGTCGAGCGCCGCAGCGCCGCCTGGAGCAGCCGGTCGATGAGCTCCGGGTACGCGACCCCGGTGGCCTCCCACATCTTCGGGTAGGCCGAGATCGGGGTGAAGCCGGGCATCGTGTTGATCTCGTTGATCATCCAGGTGCCGTCCTCCAGCAGGAAGAAGTCCACCCGGGCGAGGCCCTCGCAGCCGAAGGCCTCGAACGCGGCCACCGCCTGGCGACGGATCTCGGCGGTCTCGTCCGCCGACAGCTCCGCCGGGATCCGGACGTCCGAGGAGTCGATGTACTTGGCCTCGAAGTCGTAGAACTCGTAGTCGCCGCCGACCATGATCTCGCCGGGCACGCTGGCCCGCGGGCCGTCCTCGAACTCCAGCACGCCGCACTCGATCTCGCGGCCGGTCACCCCGGCCTCGATGATCAGCTTGGGGTCGTGCCGGCGGGCCTCCTCGATCGCGGCGTCCAGCTCGGCCAGGTCCTTGACCTTGGTGATGCCGATGCTGGAGCCGGCCCGGCAGGGCTTGACGAAGAGCGGCAGGCCGAGCTCGGCCACCCGCTCGCGCACGGCCGCGCGGCCCTCCTCGGTCTCCCAGTCGCGCCGGTTCACGATGGTGTAGCGGCCGACGTTCAGGCCGTGCGAGGCGAGGATCCGCTTGGCGAACTCCTTGTCCATGCCGGCCGCGCTGGCGAACACGCCGTTGCCCACGTACGGGACCCCGGAGAGCTCCAGAAGGCCCTGCAGGGTGCCGTCCTCGCCCCAGGGGCCGTGCAGCAGCGGGAACACCACGTCGACCTCGCCGAGCGCCTTGGGGGCGCCCCCCGGCTCGCTGAGGAGGACCTCGCGGCTGCCCGGCGAGACCGGCAGCGCGACCTGCCCGTCCACGGACTCGGCGACGTGCGCCACGTCCGGCAGCCTGCCGTCGGTGATGGCCATCCGGGCCGGCTCGTCGCTGGTCAGCGCCCAGCGGCCCTCGTGCGTGATGCCGATCGGCAGCACGTCGTACTTGTCGCGGTCGATCGCCCTGAGCACGCTGCCCGCGGTGGAGACCGAGATGGCGTGCTCGGAGCTGCGCCCGCCGAACACCAGCGCGACGCGGGGCTTCGGGGCGGACGGGTTCGGGGAGGACTGTTCGATGCTCATATCGCGTTTGAGACTACCGTGCGACGTGTTTCCGGAAAGTTAGCCGCCCCGCCACGCCGCCGCCCGGCGGTCAGCGCCGTTCCGCCTTCGCGGAGCGGGACATGAGCGTCTGCAGCGCCTCCTGGGTGGGCCTGCCGTTGTGCACCACGTCCACGACGGCCTCGACGATCGGCATGTCGACGCCGCTGCGCCGCGCGAGGTCGAGCACCGACTCGCAGGACTTGACGCCCTCGGCGGTCTGCTTGGTCGCCGCGATCGTCTCGGCGAGGGACATGCCCCGGCCCAGGTTCATGCCGAAGGTGTTGTTGCGCGACAGCGGCGAGGAGCAGGTGGCGACCAGGTCGCCCATCCCGGCGAGGCCCGCGAACGTGTGCGGGTCGGCGCCGAGCGCCTCGCCGAGCCGGGTGGTCTCGGCCAGCCCGCGGGTGATCAGCGTCGCCTTGGTGTTGTCGCCGAGCCCCATGCCCGCGGCCATGCCGACCGCGAGGCCGATCACGTTCTTGACCGCGCCGCCGAGTTCGCAGCCCACCACGTCGGTGTTGGTGTACGGGCGGAAGTACGGCGTGTGGCAGGCCGCCTGGAGCCGCTTGGCGACCGCCTCGTCGCTGCAGGCGACGACGCTGGCGGCGGGCTGGCGGTTGGCGATCTCCTTGGCCAGGTTGGGCCCGCTGACCACCGCGACCCGCTCCCGGCCGACCTTGGCGACCTCGTCGATGACCTCGCTCATCCGCTTCGCGGTGCCGAGTTCGATGCCCTTCATGAGGCTGACCAGGACGGTCTGCGGCTCGATCAGCGGCGCCCAGGCGGCCAGGTTGTCGCGCAGCGTCTGCGAGGGCACCACGAGGACGGCGAAGTCGGCGCCGGCCAGCGCCTCGGCGGGGTCGGTGGTGGCGCGGACGGAGTCGGGCAGGCGCACGCCCGGGAGGTAGTCCGGGTTCTCGTGCGTGCTGTTGACCGCGTCCGCCAGCTCCTGGCGGCGGGCCCAGAGCACGACCTCGCTGCCGGCGTCGGCCAGCACCATCGCGAACGCGGTGCCCCAGGAGCCGGTCCCCATCACGGCGCAGCGGGTCACTGACCGGCCTCCTCGGTGTTCGTGCCGCCCTTGGCGCGGCGGCGTTCGGCGAGCGCGGCGGCGGCCCGCTCGCGGGCGGCCCTGCGCATGTCGTAGCGCTCGGCGGGCGGCTCCTCGCCGCGCACGCCGACCAGCACGGCGGTGATCGCCGTCATGATGTCCTCGGTGGCGTCGCCCAGCACCTGGGCGGTGAGCTCCATGCCCCGGTACTTGCTCAGGTCCACCGGCGGACCGGCCGCGACGACCACCCGGTGGCGCGGGAAGAGGTTGAACCTGCCCTTCCCGTAACCGGGCCGGCCGTACGGCGGGATGATCTCGTGGGCGCCCCAGTGCGCGACCGGGATGACCGGCGCACCGGTCATCAGCGCGACCCGGGCGACGCCGCTCTTGCCGGTCATCGGCCACAGGTCCGGGTCCCGGGTGAGGGTGCCCTCGGGGTAGAACTGCACGCACTGGCCGTTGTTGACGGCGTCGATCGCGGCCCGGAACGCCTGTGCGGCGTCCGTCGACTCGCGGAACACCGGAATCTGGCCGGTCTTGCGCAGCATGAATCCGATGAAGGGAATCGAGAACAGCGAGGACTTGCCGAGAATCCGCGGCGGGCGGCCGCTGTTGTACTGCCAGTGCGCGTAGACCAACGGGTCGATGATCGAATTGTGGTTCACCGCGGCGATGAATCCACCTTCCTCGGGAAGGTGCTCCCAGCCCCGCCAGTCGGGCTTCACCAGCGCGGTCGTCACCGGCTTGACCAGCACGGCCGCAAAGCGGTACCAGATGCCGTAGTCGGCGTTGCCGAACTTGGCGTGCGAGCGGCGGGCCACCCCAGGTCCTCCTCATCCGTGCGGCACACGGGGTGCCGCGGTCCTTGCCTCCCGGCGCCGGTGCACCGGCCGCCCGGTGCCCGGATCGCGGGCGCGGAACAGTGTCGCCCGCCCGCTCACCGACTGTCGAGCGACCGCGCCAGCGCACCGGGCGGTCGTGATCAAACGCACGTCCGCACAGCTGGGACGGCCTGGCGGGGGCTCCGGGGCCGGCGTCACAATGACGCCGATGACCCAGGACACCGTACGCCCCAGCGGGCCCGTCGCGCCCGCCGCACCCACCGCCGGCTGGTCGCTGGTGCTGCCGCTCAAGCCGCTCGCCCTCGCCAAGTCCCGGCTGGCCCCGTACGCCGGGCCGCACCGGGCCGACCTGGCGCTCTCGTTCGCGCTCGACACCGTCACCGCCGCGCTCGCGACCCCGGGCGTCGCCCGCGTCCTGGTGGTCACGCGGGACCCCGCGGCCGGCCCGCGGCTGGCCGCGCTCGGCGCCGTGGTGGTGGCCGACGAACCCGGCGGCGGCCTCAACCGGGCGCTGGCGCACGGGGCGGCGGCCGCGCTGGCGCTCGCCCCGGACGCGCCGCTGGCCGCCCTCTCGGCGGACCTGCCGGCGCTGCGGCCGGCCGAACTGGCCCGGGTGCTGGGCGCGGTGCCGTCCCGGGGCCGGGCCTTCCTGCCGGACTCCCCCGGCCTCGGCACGACGCTGCTCGCCTGTGCCCCCGGCAGCCCGCTCGCCCCCGCGTTCGGGGACGGCTCACGGGCCCGGCACGCGGCCGGCGGGGCGCTCGAACTGGGCCTGGCGGACGTGGAGTCGGTGCGCCGCGACGTCGACACCGGCGCGGACCTCGGCGAGGCCCTGGCCCTCGGCGTCGGCCCCCACACGAGCGCCTCGTTCGCCCTCATCGGCCGTTCCTGACGCACGCCCCGCGAGACGCCGCCCGGGACTGTCGGACCCGCTCGCTATGCTGCTGGCATGCAGGCCACCGCGTTCACCTTCGACCCCGCCACCCGGGCCGGCTCCGTGCTGCTCGACGACGGGACCCCGGTGCCGTTCGACGCGGCCGCCTTCGACGTCGGCGGCCTGCGGCTGTTGCGGCCCGGCCAGCGGGTGCGCATCCGCACCGAGGGCAGCGGCGGGGCGCGCCGCGTGGTCTTCCTGACGCTCCAGACCTTCCCGGACCCGGCCGACGGCTGAACCGCCACCCGCCGGCGGTGCCGGCCGGACGCCCGGCGGGAAGAGGACCGCAACGCGAAAGAGCCGTGGCGGCCCGGCCTCCGCGTCATGCGGAAACGGGTGCGCCACGGCTTCTCTCGAAGGCCGTCCGAGGACGCCGCGCGGGACTACTTGGCGGTGGTCTTGCGCGCGGTGGTCTTGCGGGTGGCGGTCTTCTTCGCCGGAGCCGTCTTCTTGGCCGTGGCGGTCGCCTTCTTGGCGGTCGCGGTGGTCTTCTTGGCGGCGGCGGTGGTGACCGTCTTCTTGGCGGCGGCCGTCTTCTTCGTGGCGGTCGCCGTGGTCTTCTTGGCGGCGGCCGTGGTGGCCGTCTTCTTGGCAGCGGCGGCCGTCTTCTTCGTGGCGGTCGCCGTGGTCTTCTTGGCGGCGGCCGTGGTGGCCGTCTTCTTGGCGGCGGCCTTCTTGGCGGCCGGCGCGGCGGCAGCGGCGGCGGCGCGCTTGGTGGCGGCGCGCTTGGCGGCCGGGGTGGCGGCGACGCCGCTCTTGCCCGGGGTGAGGGAGCCCTTGGGGGCCTTCTTCACCGAGGGGCCTTCCTTCGGCAGCTTCTTGCTGCCGCTGACCAGGTCCTTGAAGCCCTGGCCCGGACGGAAGCGGGGCACCGAGGTCTTCTTGACCTTGACCTTCTCGCCGGTCTGCGGGTTGCGGGCGAAGCGCGCGGAGCGCTCCACCTTCTCGAAGGTGCCGAAACCGGTGACCGAAACCCGGTCACCGGCCACAACGGCACGGACCATGGTGTCGAGCACTGCGTCGACGGCCTCTGCGGCAGCCTTGCGACCGCCCAGCTGCTCGGCCACCGCTTCGACAAGCTGAGCCTTGTTCACGTCTTCCCCTTCGGAAACGGGCGCCGGATGATTCCATCCGTTCTTTTCGCACGTTAGGTATGTATCTGCGGACTTTCAATTACCAAACGCGCGAATCACCCTAGTGTCGCAATGGATTTGCGCGTCGGCGACCTCAGCCGAGCGGCGGGCGCCCCTCGTCGAGGTCATGCACAAACCGACTCAACCGCCTTGCCGCCTCCGGAAGATCGCGCTTGGCGGCCTCGGTGACGATGAGGAGTTGACGGGTGAGAGCGGTCTTTGCATCCGTAGACACGTTCAGCGCATGCACACGGTCGTGAGCTTGCTTCAACCGCTCGGCCACAAGCGCGTAGAGCGCTGCGACTTCCGGGTCGTCCGGCCCCTCAGCAGGTGCGGAGGCGACGTCCGGCCGCTCGTCAATTCGGCGTTCGGATCCCCGGCCCGTGGACTCCGAAGGCGCGGGTTCGCCGCCCGCGTACGGAGGTTCATGGTGCCGGTGCATGCACTGATTGTGCCATCTACCCGCAGTTGTGCATGCGCGGGGCCCTCTCGGGCAAAGCCAAATGGGCAATCGGGGGCGGCCCGGCGGCCCTAACTCGTGCTCCGGAACGCCGGATGGCCCGCCCCCCCGAGGAGGGGGCGGGCCATCCGGCGGATCGTCAGAATGCTTGTTCTGAAGGGATCTCAGGCAGCGGGCTGGGTACGGGGCTTGAAGGCCGGGCGGGTCGCCTCGAACGCGGCGATGTCGGGCTCGTTCTGCAGCGTGATGCTGATGTCGTCCAGCCCGTTGAGCAGCCGCCAGCGGACGTTATCGTCCAGTTCGAACGGCGCGGTGACGCCCTCGGCCCGGACCTCGCGGGCCTCCAGGTCGACCGTGATCTCGGCACCGGCGTCACTCTCGGTGAGCACCCAGAGGCGCTCCACGGTCTCCTGCGGCAGGACGACCGTCAGCAGGCCGTTTTTAAGGGAATTCCCACGGAAGATGTCGGCGAAGCGCGACGAGATGACGGCGTGGAAGCCGTAGTTCTGCAGCGCCCAGACGGCGTGCTCGCGCGAGGATCCGGTGCCGAACTCGGGGCCGGCCACCAGGACGGTGGCGCCCCGGCGCTCCGGCTGGTTGAGGATGAACGACTCGTCCTTGCGCCAGGCCTCGAACAGCCCGCCCTCGAAGCCGGAGCGGGTCACCTTCTTCAGCCAGTGGGCGGGGATGATCTGGTCGGTGTCGACGTTGCTGCGGCGCAGCGGGACGGCCCGGCCGGTGTGGGTGGTGAACTTCTCCATGGCTCAGGCCTCCACGGCGATGTCGGCGGTCAGGTCGGACGGGGCCGCCAGCCGGCCCAGGACGGCGGTCGCGGCGGCGACCTGCGGGGAGACCAGGTGGGTGCGGCCGCCCTTGCCCTGCCGGCCCTCGAAGTTGCGGTTCGAGGTGGAGGCGCAGCGCTCGCCGGGGGCGAGCTGGTCGGGGTTCATGCCCAGGCACATCGAGCAGCCCGCGTGCCGCCACTCGGCGCCGGCCGCGGTGAACACCTTGTCCAGGCCCTCCTCGACGGCCTGCAGGGCGACGCGCACCGAGCCCGGCACGACCAGCATCCGTACGCCGTCGGCGATCCGGCGGCCGTCCAGGACGGCGGCGGCGGCACGCAGGTCCTCGATGCGGCCGTTGGTGCAGGAGCCGACGAAGACGGCGTCGACCTTGACCTCGCGCAGCGGGGTGCCGGCCTCCAGGCCCATGTACTTCAGGGCGTTCTCGGCGGCGGTGCGCTCCTGCGGGTCGGCGAAGTCCTCGGGGTGCGGGACGGCGGAGCCCAGCGGAGCGCCCTGGCCGGGGTTGGTGCCCCAGGTGACGAACGGGGTCAGCTCGCTCGCGTCGATGAAGATCTCGTGGTCGAAGACCGCGTCCTCGTCGGTGCCCAGGGTGTTCCAGTACGCGACGGCGGCGTCCCAGTCCTCGCCCCGGGGGGCGTGCGGGCGGCCCTTGAGGTACTCGAACGTGGTCTCGTCCGGGGCGATCATGCCGGCCCGGGCGCCCGCCTCGATCGACATGTTGCAGATGGTCATCCGGGCCTCCATGGACAGGCTCCGGATCGCCGAACCGCGGTACTCCAGGACGTAGCCCTGGCCGCCGCCGGTGCCGATCTTCGCGATGACGGCGAGGATCAGGTCCTTGGCGGTGACGCCCTCGGGCAGCTCGCCCTCGACGGTGATCGCCATGGTGCGAAACGGCGCGAGCGGCAGCGTCTGGGTGGCCAGCACGTGTTCGACCTGGCTGGTGCCGATGCCGAACGCCAGTGCGCCGAAGGCGCCGTGGGTGGAGGTGTGGGAGTCGCCGCAGACCACGGTCATGCCGGGCTGGGTCAGGCCGAGCTGCGGGCCGACGACGTGGACGACGCCCTGCTCGACGTCGCCCAGCGAGTGGATCCGGACGCCGAACTCGGCGGCGTTGCGGCGCAGCGTCTCCAGCTGGACCTTGGAGACCGGGTCGGCGATCGGCTTGTCGATGTCCAGGGTCGGGGTGTTGTGGTCCTCGGTGGCGATCGTCAGATCGGTGCGGCGGACCGGGCGGCCGGCCAGCCGCAGGCCGTCGAAGGCCTGCGGGCTGGTGACCTCGTGGAGCAGGTGCAGGTCGATGAAGAGCAGGTCGGGCTCACCCTCCGCGCGCCGCACGACGTGGTCGTCCCAGACCTTCTCTGCGAGTGTCCGTCCCATCGGGTTCCCTCCAGCCGGCCGCGTTGCCGGCCTTCTCGGTGTCGTCGAGGTCAAAGCTGTCGCCGCCCATGGTGCGGAGCGCTTCGCGCGACCTGCACGCCGGATCGGTGTCCACGATGCGGACACTCTGTCGAGGCCCCATCCTGGGTGTCTCCCGGGCTGCTGCATCCAGAGTGGCGCTTTTCCGGCGAGATTGAACTTGCGTCTCGCGGAATGAGACTGCAGTCTTAGGGCATGGACAACACTAGCGGCGTCGGCGTTCTCGACAAGGCCGCTCTGGTGCTCAGCGCACTGGAGTCGGGCCCCGCCACGTTGGCGGGGCTGGTCGCCGCCACCGGTCTGGCGCGCCCCACGGCCCACCGACTCGCCGTCGCACTCGAACACCACCGTCTGGTCACCAGGGACATGCAGGGGCGTTTCATCCTCGGCCCCCGTCTCTCCGAACTCTCCGCCGCGGCGGGCGAGGACCGGCTGCTCGCCACCGCGGGCCCGGTCCTGACCCACCTGCGCGACGTCACCGGCGAGAGCGCACAGCTCTACCGCCGGCAGGGCGAGATGCGGATCTGCGTAGCCGCCGCCGAGCGGCTCTCCGGTCTGCGGGACACCGTCCCGGTCGGCAGCACCCTGCCGATGAAGGCCGGCTCGGCCGCCCAGGTCCTGCTGGCCTGGGAGGAGCCCGAGCGGCTCCACCGCGGCCTCCAGGGCGCCCGCTTCACCGCGACCGCGCTGAGCGGCGTCCGGCGCCGCGGCTGGGCCCAGTCGATCGGCGAGCGGGAGCCGGGCGTCGCGTCCGTCTCCGCGCCCGTGCGCGGCCCCTCCAACCGCGTCGTGGCCGCCGTCTCCGTCTCCGGCCCGATCGAGCGCCTGACCCGCCACCCGGGCCGGCTGCACGCCCAGGCCATCATCGAAGCCGCGAACCGGCTCACCGAGGCCCTGCGGCGCAGCTGACACACCACGCGGAAAAGCCCGGCGGGGGGCCCCAGGCGGTGGTGGGGGGGGCGCCCGGGCGGTGGAGTCGGCGTCGGGGGGGGACAAAAAAAAA
>NZ_JBHWGV010000096.1:0-13417 GCF_042732955.1 Kitasatospora sp. NPDC059747
TTGAGTTCTCAAGGAACGGACGCTTCCTTCGAGCCGCCTTCCAGCGGGCCCTCCGGGCGCTTCGTTCTTTCGTGTTTCCAGCTTACCAGATGTTTGCCGTGCCGTTTCCGGCGCTTTTCGCATCTGAAATCTGCTGTTAACCGCCGACTTGCGGCGACTCGACCAACCATAGCGGGTCGTCCGCCGGAGCGCGAATCGGGGCGCGCCGGGTGTCACCCGGTCGGAGGCATGATTTGTTGCTCTCGCGAGCATATACAGCAATGGTCCCGATTCGCCAAGATGCCTGTAGAGTGCGGCGCATCGACCAAGAGGACTAGACCACTAGCAGGTCGGTGTGCTGCCGGCCGGCAGAGCGGGCGGGGCGTGAGTCTCCGCCCGGGAATGTCAGCGGATGTCCGAAGTTGACATGATTTAGGCTTCAGTTGATCGTCGCGCCGCTGCTCGCGGCCCTTCGCTGTACTGCGCACTTGGGAGGCACAAACCATGACCACTGTGACGTCGCCGCTGACCGGCCGGGTCGTCGGGCTCGCCAACGTCCCCGACCCGGTGTTCTCCGGTGCGATGGTCGGTCCCGGTACCGCGGTGGACCCGGTACGCGAGCCGACCGAGGCGGTCGCTCCGGTGGATGGTGTCGTCGTCTCCATGCACCCGCACGCGTTCGTCGTCGTGGACGCGGACGGGCACGGTGTGCTGACGCACCTCGGGATCGACACCGTGCAGCTGAACGGCGAGGGCTTCGAACTGCTCGTCAACAAGGGCGACACGGTGACCCGCGGTCAGGCCGTCATCAAGTGGAACCCGGCCGACGTCGAGGCCGCGGGCAAGTCGCCGATCTCGCCGATCGTGGCGCTGGAGGCCGCCCCCGACTCGCTGGGCAACGTGCGCGAGGACGGCGAGACCCAGGCCGGCGACGAGCTGTTCAGCTGGAGCTGACCTCTCCTCTCTATCTTTCCCCACACCCGCCCCGGACGAGATGACGGGGCGGCCCCCACACAGCGGTTCCCGGCGGGGCCGCTCATCTCAGCGGAGACAGGTGACATGACGAAGACGCTGCGCGGCGTGGGTGTGAGCCACGGGGTCGCGATCGGCCAGGTGCGGCACATGGGGACGGCGGTGCTGGAGCCGCAGACCACCCGGATCCCGACCGAGGACGCCCCCCGTGAGCAGGCCCGCGCCCAGGCGGCCGTCGAGGCGGTGGCCGCGGACCTGAACGCCCGCGGCAACCTGGCCGGCGGCGAGGCCCAGGCGGTGCTGGAGGCCCAGGCGCTGATGGCGCAGGACCCGGAGCTGATGGCGGACGTGGCGCGGCGGATCGCCGTGGGCAGCAGCGCCGAGCGCGGTGTCTACGACGCCTTCGCCGCCTACCGCGCGCTGCTCGCGTCGGCCGGGGAGTACCTGGCCGGGCGCGTCGCCGACCTGGACGACGTGCGCAACCGCATCGTCGCCCGGCTGATGGGCGTGCCGATGCCGGGCGTGCCGGACAGCGACGAGCCGTACGTGCTGTTCGCGCGGGACCTGGCTCCGGCCGACACCGCGCTGCTGGACCCGACCCTGGTGCTCGGCTTCGTGACCGAGGAGGGCGGGCCGACCAGCCACAGCGCCATCCTCGCGCGGGCGATGGGCGTGCCGGCCGTGGTCGCGCTGCCGGGGGCGACCGACGTCGCCGAGGGCACCGTGGTGGCCGTGGACGGCAGTTCGGGCGACGTGCTGCTGGAGCCGGCGCAAGAGAAGCAGGACGAGCTGCGGGCCGCAGCCGCCGAGCGCAAGGCCGCGCTGGCCGCGTCCACCGGTCCGGGCCGGACCTCGGACGGGCACCGGGTGCCGCTGCTGGCCAACGTCGGCGGTCCGGCGGACGTGCCGGCCGCGCTGGAGAACGGCGCCGAGGGCGTCGGCCTGTTCCGCACCGAGTTCCTGTTCCTCGACGACTCGGCGCAGGCCCCGAGCGAGGAGAAGCAGGTCGAGGCGTACCGCAAGGTGCTGGAGGCGTTCCCGGAGGGCCGGGTCGTCGTCCGGGCGCTGGACGCGGGCGCGGACAAGCCGCTGGACTTCCTCACCCCGGCCGACGAGCCGAACCCGGCGCTCGGCGTGCGCGGTCTGCGCACCCTGCTGGAGCACCCCGAGGTCATGCGGACGCAGCTGCGCGCGCTGGCCAAGGCCGCCGACGGGCTGCCGGTCCACCTTGAGGTCATGGCCCCGATGGTGGCCGACCGCAAGGACGCCAAGGACTTCGCCGACGCCTGCCGCGAGGCCGGTCTGAACGCCAAGTTCGGCGCGATGGTGGAGATCCCGTCGGCCGCTCTGCGGGCGCGGGCGATCCTCCAGGAGGTCGAGTTCCTGTCGCTCGGCACCAACGACCTCGCGCAGTACACCTTCGCCGCCGACCGTCAGGTGGGCGCGCTGGCCCGGCTGCAGGACCCGTGGCAGCCGGCGCTGCTCGACCTGATCGCCTCGGCCGCCGACGCGGCGCAGGCGGAGGGCAAGGGCTGCGGCGTGTGCGGCGAGGCCGCCGCCGACCCGCTGCTGGCCGTCGTGCTGACCGGCCTGGGCGTCACCAGCCTGTCCATGGGCGCGGCGTCGATCCCGTACGTGCGGTCGACGCTGGCCAAGTACACGCTGGCGCAGTGCCGCCGCGCCGCCGAGGCGGCGCGGGCCACGGACAGCGCCGACGAGGCGCGCGCCGCGGCGCAGCAGGTGCTCTCCGGCGAGTAAGTGGGACGAGCGGTAGGAGAGAAGGGGCGCTCCCGGTCGGGGGCGCCCCTTCGGCGTTCGTCAGGACTGGCGGTCGCGGCGCAGCTGCGCGAAGAAGCGCAGGTGGTCGATGTTGTCGACGGAGCCGGGGTTGACGGCCTGCTCCAGCGGGGTGCCGGAGAGGATGCGCTTCACCGGGACCTCGATGCGCTTGCCGGTGAGGGTGTGCGGCAGGCCCCGGACGGTGATGACCTCGTCGGGGACGTGGCGCGGGGAGAGTTCGGTGCGCAGCGAGGTGCGGATGCGGCCGATGAGGTCGTCGTCGAGTTCGGCGCCGGGGGCGAGGACGACGAACAGCGGCATCCAGTAGCCGCCGTCGGGCTCCTCCAGGCCGATGACGAGGGACTCGGCGATCTCGGGGAGGCGCTCGACGACCTCGTAGATGTCGGAGGAGCCCATCCGGACGCCCTGGCGGTTGAGGGTGGAGTCGGAGCGGCCGTGGATGACGACGGTGCCGCGGGAGGTGACGGTGATCCAGTCGCCGTGGCGCCAGGTGCCGGGGTACACGTCGAAGTAGCTGTCGTGGTACCGGGTGCCCTCGGGGTCGTTCCAGAAGCCGGTGGGCATGGACGGGAGGGGCTTGGTGACGACGAGTTCGCCGACGGCGTCGGTGAGCGGGTGACCCTGGACGTCCCAGGACTCGACGGCGGCGCCGAGGCAGGGGGCCTGGATCTCGCCGAGGTACACGGGCAGGGTGGGGACGCCGCCGACGAAGCAGGAGCAGACGTCGGTGCCGCCGCTGACGGAGGCGAGCCAGACGTCCTCCTTGACCTCGTCGTAGATCCAGCGGAAGCCGTCGGGCGGGAGCGGGGAGCCGGTGGTGCCGATGCAGCGGACGGCGGAGAGGTCGAGGTCGCGGCCGGGGTGCAGGCCGGCCTTGCGGCTGGCGATGACGTAGGCGGCGGAGGTGCCGAGGACGGTGGCGCCGGTGCGGGCGGCGACCGACCACAGGGCGCCGGTGTCGGGGTGGCCGGGGCTGCCGTCGTAGGTGACGATCGTGGCGCCGACGAGGAGGCCGCCGAGCAGGAAGTTCCACATCATCCAGCCGGTGGAGGTGTACCAGAGGAAGCGGTCCTGCGGGGTGAGGTCGAGGTGGAGGCCGACCTGCTTGAGGTGTTCGAGCAGGATGCCGCCCTGGCTCTGGACGATGGCCTTGGGCAGGCCGGTGGTGCCGGAGGAGTAGAGCACCCAGAGCGGGTGGTCGAAGGGGACCGGCTCGAAGACCGGGGCGGTGTCGTCGGCGATCAGGTCCTCCCACTGGAGGGCGCCCTCGGGGGCGGGGGCGCCGAGCAGGGGGACGTGCACGACGGTGTGCAGGCTGGGGAGTTCCCGGCGCAGCTCCGCGACGACGTCGGTGCGGTCGTGGTCCTTGCCGCCGTAGTGGTAGCCGTCGACGGCGAACAGGACGGTGGGCTCGATCTGCTGGAGGCGGTCGAGGACGCTGCGGGCGCCGAAGTCGGGGGCGCAGCTGGTCCAGATCGCGCCGACGGCGGCGGTGGCGAGGAGGGCGACGGCGGCCTGCGGGACGTTGGGCAGGTAGGCGCTGACGCGGTCGCCGGGGCGGACGCCGCGGGCGCGCAGGGCGGCGGCGAGGGAGCCGACCTGGCGGCGCAGTTCGGACCAGGTGAGGACGGCCGGCTGCTCGGTGGTCTCGTCGAGGTGGAGGATCGCGGGGCGGTCGGCGTTCGCCGGGTCGTCGGCGGCGCGCAGGGCCTGCTCGGCGTAGTTGAGGCGGGCGCCGGGGAACCAGCGGGCGCCGGGCATGGCCGGGTCGGCGAGGACGGTCTCGGGGGCCTCGCTGAAGCGGACGTCGAACCACTGCGTCACCGCGGTCCAGAACCGGCCGAGGTCCTCGGTGGACCAGGCGTGCAGGGCGGCGTAGCGCTCGGCGGCCTGCTGGTCGTCGTCGGCCGGGGCGAGCGGGGCGGCCGGGGCGCCGTGGTGTTCGGCGGCCCAGGCCTGGAACGCCACGAGGCTGGTCGCGGCGGCGCGAGCGGGGTTGGGGCGCCAGAGCGGCTGGTCCTGGAGGGGGGTGCTCACGGTGGTGGTCTCCCGGCCGGTGGTGGGGACGGGAGTGCTCGTGGCGGGCCCGTCCGGTTGGGCTGTCGGTGCAGACCATGCCATGTGAGCGGCCGCTGCGCCAGGGTCTGCCGCGGGAGTGGCGGGCTGGTCAGCGGCGGTCGAGTTCGCCGTTGAACCAGGCGCGGGAGACGTTGGTGTGGAAGTCCCAGACGAGCCGGGTGTCGGGGTGGGCGAGCAGCCAGCCGTCGGTCTCGTCGGTGGGGCGCGAGGGCGGGAGGTCGGCGAGGGGGCGGGCGGGGAGCAGGCCGCAGAGGAAGACGAAGCGGCCGTGGGGGTCGGAGGAGGTGGAGACGAGGGTGACGTCGGCGGCGTCGGCGTGGATGCCGGTCTCCTCGCGCAGTTCGCGCACGCAGGCCTGCTGCCAGGTCTCGCCGAAGTCGATGTAGCCGCCGGGGAAGGCGAGTTCGCCGTACCCGGGCTCGATGGTGCGGCGGATGACGACGAGGGCGGGGTCGGCGTCGGGCCGGGTGACGGGCAGGACGGCGACGGCGACGGGCAGCGGGTTGCGGTAGCTGATCTCGGCGCAGCCGGGGCAGGTGCGGGGCCAGTCGCGGGTGCCGGGCGGGTAGGGCGTTCCGCAGAAGTGGCAGTGGGAGAAGGGGCGGTTGACCGTGCTCGTCACGTCGTCGGTGGTCATGTGCGGATGGTAGTCCGGCGCCCGCCGCGGGCGGTCAGCGGATCTCGTCCTCGCGGGCGGGGCGCAGCAGGGCGGGGTGGAGGAGGCGGGCGTCGCCGGCGCGGTAGGTGCGGGCGCGGGGGCCGCCGCGGGCTCCGCCGCGTTCGGTGGTGGTGCCGGTGCTCTCGACGAAGCCGGGGACGGAGAGGACCTTGCGGTGGAAGTTGCCGGGGTGGAGCTTCTCGTCCCAGACGGCCTCGTAGACGGCGCGCAGCTCGGGGATGGTGAAGTCGGGGGGCAGGAAGGCGGTGGCGAGCGGGCTGTACTCGATCTTGGCGCGGGCGCGGTCGAGTCCGTCGGCGAGGATGCGGGCGTGGTCGAAGGCGAGCGCGGTGGGGGGGCGGGGGGCGCCCCCCCCCCCCCCCCCCGGGGGGGGGGGGGGGGCCCCGCCGCCGGTCTCCGGGGGGCCGGCGGGCCCGTGGGCGAGGCCGGCGACCGGGTACCAGGCGGCGGCAGCGGCGTCGGTGCCGGCCTGGGGGTCGGGGAGGTCGGGGGCGAAGGCGAGGTAGGCGACGGAGACGACGTGCATGCGCGGGTCGCGGTGGGGGGCGCCGTAGGTGCCGAGCTGTTCGAGGTGGATGCGGCTGAGCGCGGACTCCAGGTCGGAGCTGCCCACCAGGCCCGTCTCCTCGGCGAGTTCGCGGGCGGCCGCTTCGTCGAGGCCCTCCTCGCCGGCGCGCAGGAAGCCGCCGGGCAGCGCCCAGGAGCCCTGGTAGGGCGGGGCGGCGCGCTCGACGAGCAGGACGTGGAGGCGGCCTTCGCGCAGGGTGAGGGCGACGACGTCGACCGTGACGGCCACCGGGGTGTAGGCGCGCGGGTCGTAGGCGGCGAGCCATTCGCGCTCGGCCTCCGAGCCGGTGTGGTGCGGGCCGGTGTGGTGCGGGCGGGGCTCGTCGGCGGCCATCGTCGGCGTCTCCGTGCTGTCGTCTCGTGCCGGGTGTGCTGTCGTGCCCCGACCTGGCGCCCGCGCTTCGTACCGCGCCAGGGCGTCTTGGGTGCGGCCGCGCTGGGCCGCACGGTCGTTCTGTCGTTCTGTCGTTCTCGGGATGAGCACAACGTAGCGAGTCCGTTCCGGCCCGGCAAACGGTTTTCCGCGCGGGCGAGGGCGCCCGGCTCCTAGGCTGTGACCAGCCATGACCGTTCCCGAGGAGGCCCCCATGCCCGCCACTCCCCCGTCGGACTTCGCCGCCGCGCTGGCGGCCGGCCCCTTGGTCCTGGACGGCGGGATGTCGAACCAGCTGGTGGCGCAGGGACACGACCTGTCGGACGAGCTGTGGTCGGCTCGGCTGCTGGCGGACGCGCCGGAGGCCGTGGTCGAGGCGCACCGGGCGTACTTCGCGGCCGGGGCGGAGGTCGCCATCACCGCGAGCTACCAGGCGAGTTTCGACGGTTTCGGGCGGCACGGGCTCGGCCGTTCGGAGTCGGCGCGGCTGATGGCGCGCAGCGTGGACCTGGCCCGGGAGGCGGCGCGCAGCGAGCCGGGCGGGCGGCGGCGGCGCTGGGTGGCGGCCTCGGTGGGGCCGTACGGCGCGGTGCTCGCGGACGGTTCGGAGTACCGCGGGCGGTACGGGCTGAGCGTCGCGGAGCTGGTGGCGTTCCACCGGCCGCGGCTGGAGGTGCTCGCGACGGCGGGCCCGGACGTGCTGGCGCTGGAGACGGTGCCGGACGCGGACGAGGCGGAGGCGATGCTGGAGGTCGTCCGGGGGCTCGGGGTGCCGGCCTGGCTGTCGTACAGCATCGCGGGCGACCGGACGCGGGCCGGGCAGCCGCTGGCCGAGGCGTTCGCGCTCGCGCGGGACGTCGACGAGGTGGTGGCGGTGGGCGTGAACTGCTGCACGCCGCGGGACGCCGACCTGGCGGTGGCCCTGGCGGCGGAGGTGACGGGGAAGCCGGTGGTGGTGTACCCGAACAGCGGGGAGCACTGGGACCCTGAGATACGGGGCTGGCGCGGGGAGCCGACGTTCCGCTCGGCGCGCGTGCGCGGCTGGCTCGCGGACGGGGCCCGGCTGGTCGGCGGGTGCTGCCGGGTGGGGCCGGACGGGATCGCGGCGCTGGCCGCGGAGGTGGCCGTCCGGCGGGACTGAGGCCGGGACGGGAACGGACCGGGACGGAACCCGGGGCCGGACCCGGAACGGACCCGGGGCCGCGGAGGTTAACAGGCGGCCGAGCGCGGGTTACCGAGGGGGAAGGTGCACGGAGCACCGAACGCCTGGCAAACTCGTCCCGTTATCACTGCGGTCGACAATGTCGACCGCCTGTCAGCGCGGAGGTACCCATGCCCGGCCCGATCCAGTCGCTTTCCCGGGCCGCCGCGATCATGCGCCTGTTGGCCGGCGGCGAGCGCCGCCTGGGCCTGTCCGAGGTCGCGACGGCGCTCGACCTCGCCAAGGGCACCGCACACGGCATCCTGCGCACGCTGCAGCAGGAGGGGTTCGTCGAACAGGACCCGGAGAGCGGCAAGTACCAGCTGGGCGCCGAACTGCTGCGCCTCGGCCAGAGCTACCTGGACGTGCACGAGCTGCGCGCGCGGGCGCTGGTGTGGGCCGACGACCTGGCCCGGGCGGCCGGCGAGACCGTCTACCTCGGGGTGCTGCACCAGCAGGGCGTGCTGATCGTGCACCACGTGTTCCGGCCGGACGACACCAGGCAAGTGCTGGAGGTCGGGTCGATGCAGCCGCTGCACAGCACTGCGCTCGGCAAGGTGCTGGTGGCCTACGACCCGGTCGCGCGCGGGGAGTTGGGCGACGGACCGTACGAGTCGTACACGCTGCGGACGCTGACCGAGGCGAGCGATCTGGACGCGGAGTGCGCGCTGATCCGCGAGCGCGGCTGGGCGGACTCGATCGAGGAGACCTGGGAGGGCGTGGCCTCGATCGGCGCGCTGATCCAGGACCGGCGGCGCAATCCGGTGGGCGCGGTGTGCATCAGCGGGCCGGTGGAGCGGGTGTGCGAGGACGGCTTCGTGCGGCCCTCGCTGGTGGCCTCGGTGCGCAGCGCGGCCCGGGCGATCTCGCGCGATCTGGGCGCCGGCCGGTTCTGAGCACGGGAGTCGAATCGTCACGCTGAGGCGCGGACGGGCGGTGAGCCTGTCCGCGCCTTGGCGTTTTGCCCTGATTCGGGGCACTCCGCTGGGTAACTTCGGGGGACGGGCCGAGGCGAGGGTCACAGCTGCGTAACCCCGCCTTGACGCGGGGCCGACCTGGGGAGGAAGCTTCCGCATGACGGTCGACATTGTCGAACGATGGCCGGGAAGATCACTCCCACAGCGCGCTCACCCGCACAGCGATCACCCGGCCGCCCGCCCCCACCCGCACCTCCGGGCCTCATGGACAAGGGAGTCTTTGTGTCCGCGTTCTCCAACGGCGACGTCTTCGTCGGCGAAACCCTCGGCACCGCCGCCCTGATACTTCTCGGTGGCGGCGTCTGCGCCGCCGTGACCCTCAAGAAGTCGAAGGCCCTCAACGCCGGCTGGCTGGCGATCACCTTCGGCTGGGGCTTCGCGGTCCTCATCGCCGCCTACATGACCGGCCCCAAGTCCGGCGCGCACCTCAACCCGGCCGTCACCATCGCGCTCGCCGTCAAGAGCGGCGACTGGAGCCAGGTGCCGCTCTACCTCGGCTCCCAGCTGCTCGGCGCGATGATCGGCGCCACGCTCGTCTGGCTCACCTACCTCGGCCAGTTCCAGGCCAACGAGGAGCCCACCCTCGGCATCTTCTCGACCGGTCCCGAGATCCGGAACCCCGTCCAGAACCTGATGACCGAGATCATCGGCACCTTCGTGCTCTGCATGGCGATCCTCACCCTCGGCGCCAACGACCTCAAGGGCATGGGCACCCTCATCGTCGCCCTGACCGTCGTCGGCATCGGCCTCTCCCTCGGCGGCCCGACCGGCTACGCGATCAACCCCGCCCGCGACCTCGGCCCGCGCATCATGCACTCCATCCTGCCGATCCCGAACAAGGGCGGCTCGGACTGGTCGTACGCCTGGATCCCGGTCGTCGGCCCGCTCGCCGGCGGCGCGCTGGCCGGCGTGCTCTACAACGCCCTGTTCTAAGCGACGGGTTCGAACCCGCCGAGCACGGGGACTGACCGGACGACCGACCGCGTCAGGCCCACCCACCCCGTCACCCCCCGACCCGAGCCGAGGACCCTCCCCATGACCTCCACTGGCAACTACATCGCCGCGATCGACCAGGGCACCACCTCCAGCCGCTGCATCATCTTCGGCGCCGACGGCCGCATCGTCTCCGTCGACCAGCAGGAGCACCGCCAGATCTTCCCCCAGCCCGGCTACGTCGAGCACGACGCCGCCGAGATCTGGACCCGGGTGCAGTCCGTCGTGCGCGGCGCGCTGGAGAAGGCCGGCCTCACCAAGGACGACATCCGCGCGATCGGCATCACCAACCAGCGCGAGACCACCGTCCTGTGGGACAAGAACACCGGCGAGCCCGTGCACAACGCGCTGGTGTGGCAGGACACCCGCACCGAGGCGCTCTGCCGCGAGCTCGGCCGCAACGTCGGCCAGGACCGCTTCCGCCGCGAGACCGGCCTCCCGCTGGCCAGCTACTTCGCCGGCCCGAAGATCCGCTGGCTGCTGGACAACGTCGAGGGCCTGCGCGAGCGCGCCGAGGCCGGCGACATCCTGTTCGGGACCATGGACACCTGGGTGATCTGGAACCTCACCGGTGGTGTCGACGGCGGCAAGCACGTCACCGACGTCACCAACGCCAGCCGCACCATGCTGATGAACCTCAAGACCCTCGCCTGGGACGAGGCCATCGCCGAGTCCATGGGCGTGCCGATGGCCGTCCTGCCGGAGATCCGCTCCTCCGCCGAGGTCTACGGCGAGGCCGTCGGCGACCTGGCCGGCGTCCCGGTCGCGGCCGCGCTCGGCGACCAGCAGGCCGCGCTGTTCGGCCAGACCTGCTTCAACGAGGGCGAGGCCAAGTCCACCTACGGCACCGGCACCTTCCTGCTGCTCAACACCGGCGAGAAGATCGTCAACTCGTACCACGGCCTGCTGACCACCGTCGGCTACCGGATCGGCGACCAGGCCCCGGTGTACGCCCTGGAAGGCTCGATCGCCGTCACCGGCTCGCTCGTCCAGTGGCTGCGCGACCAGCTCGGCATCATCTCCACCGCCGCCGAGATCGAGACCCTCGCCAACACGGTCGAGGACAACGGCGGCGCCTACTTCGTCCCGGCCTTCTCCGGCCTGTTCGCCCCGTACTGGCGCTCCGACGCCCGCGGTGTGATCGCCGGCCTGACCCGGTACGTCACCAAGGGCCACCTGGCCCGGGCCGTCCTCGAGGCCACCGCATGGCAGACCCGCGAGGTCGTCGACGCCATGCAGAAGGACTCCGGGGTCGAGCTCACCGCCCTCAAGGTCGACGGCGGCATGACCAGCAACAACCTGCTCATGCAGAACATCGCCGACGTCCTGGACGCCCCGGTCGAGCGCCCGTACGTGGCCGAGACCACCGCCCTCGGCGCGGCCTACGCGGCCGGACTCGCCGTCGGCTTCTGGAACGACCTCGACACCCTGCGGGCCAACTGGCACCGCGCCGCCGAGTGGACCCCGCGCATGGACGAGGCCACCCGGGAGCGCGAGTACAAGAAGTGGCTCAAGGCCGTGGAGCGCACCATGGGCTGGGTGGAGGAGGAAGAGGACAACTGACAGACCCGCCGGTCGGGGCCCCGTGCCCCGGCCGGCCGCCCGCTGTTCACGGCAACGGGCGCACCCGTGTTTCACCGGCCCGCCGCACCGGGCCGACCGGCCTCTCCAGCAGGGGCCGCACCGCACCCGAGAGGAGTAACGGCGCAGCCCGACCAGCGCGCCGTACACAACCACCATGGCAACCATCCCGACCCTGGGCGCCGAGCGCACCGCCGGCCGCACCGCCTCCCGCGCCGAGACCCGCGAGCTGCTCGGCAAGGCCACCTACGACCTGCTGGTGATCGGGGGCGGCATCCTCGGCACCGCCGTCGCCTGGACCGCGTCCCAGGCCGGCCTGAAGGTCGCCATGGTCGACGCCGGCGACTTCGCCGGCGCCACCTCCAGTGCCTCCTCCAAGCTCGTCCACGGCGGTCTGCGCTACCTGCAGACCGGCGCGGTCAAGCTGGTCGCGGAGAACCACAAGGAGCGCCGCGCGCTCTCCACCGACGTGGCCCCGCACCTCGTCAACCCGCTGACCTTCTTCGTGCCGGTCTACAAGGGCGGCCCGCACGGCGCGGCCAAGCTCGGCGCCGGCGTGTTCCTGTACTCGGCGCTGTCCGCCTTCCGCGACGGCATGGGCCGCGTCTCCACCGCCGCCCACGCCGCCCAGCAGGTGCCGGCGCTGCGCACCGAGGGCCTGCGCTCGGTGGCCGTCTACGGCGACCACCAGATGAACGACTCGCGCGTCGCCGTGATGACCGTCCGCGCCGCGGTGGACGCCGGCGCCGTCGTGCTCAACCACGCCGAGGTCACCGGCCTGCGCTTCACCGCCGGCCGGGTCACCGGCGCCGAGCTGCGCGACCGCCTCGACGGCAGCGAGTTCGGCGTCAACGCCCGCCTGGTGCTCAACGCCACCGGCCCGTGGGTCGACCACCTGCGCACCATGGAGGACGCCGGCGCCGCGCCGTCGATCCGCCTCTCCAAGGGCGCGCACGTCGTCGTCAAGCGCCGCTCGCCGTGGCGCGCCGCGCTGACCATCCCGATCGACAAGTACCGCGTCTCCTTCGCCATCCCGTGGGAGGACCACGTCCTGCTCGGTACCACCGACGAGGAGTACACGGGCGACCCGAAGGACGTCCGCGCCACCCAGGCCGACATCGACCAGATCATGGGCGAGGCCGCGCACGCCATCCGCGACGAGCACCTCGACCGCGACCTGATCACCTACTCCTTCGCGGGCCTGCGCGTCCTGCCCGGCGGCCCCGGCGACACCGCCGCCGCCAAGCGCGAGACCGTCGTCACCGAGGGCCGCGGCGGCATGCTGTCGGTCTCCGGCGGCAAGTGGACCACCTACCGGCACATCGGCCGCGCCGTGCTGGAGAAGCTGGCCCACGTGCCCGGCACCGGCCTCGCCGAGGACATGTCCCCGATCGCCCCGACCGTCCCGCTGCCGGGCGTCGGCGCGCCGAACGCCGTCGCGCACCGCCTGCTGATCGACCGCGAGCCCGGCTCCCGCATGGAGCCGCTGGTGGCCAAGCACCTCGCCAGCCACTACGGCACCCTGTCCTTCGAGATCGCCCGCATGATCGACGAGAACCCGGAGCTCGGCCGGCCGATCCACGAGGACGGCCCGGACGTGTGGGCCCAGGTCGCCTACGCCGCCGAGAACGAGTGGGCGTACACGGCGGACGACGTGCTGCGCCGCCGCACGACCATGACGGTGCGCGGGCTGGACACGCCGGAGATCCGCGACGAGGTCGAGGCCTTCCTCGCGAAGCGTGGGAGCAAGTAAGCACGGCCTGGCGAAGCGCGCGGGCAAGTAACTGCCCGCTGTCGGCTGGCAGTTCACCGCAGTAATGATTCCGTCCGAGGGGCGGGCACCCGGATCACCCGGTGTGTCCGCCCCTCGGGCGTTCGGGTCACGACTGGACGGCAACGGCGGCGCGGACGACTGGCGCGTACTGATGCGCGGCCGACGTGCTGGCGCGGGCGCTGCCCGAACTCGTGCCCCCGGGCGCCACGGCCGGACAGGCCGCGACGGTGATGCTCGCCGCGCGGGAGGGACTGCCGGCACGGACGGCGGCGGGCGGCGCCGTCGCGGAGGACCTGCTCGACGCGACGGCGGCGGTGCTGTCGGGGGTGCTGGGCTGGACAAAGCCCTGGAACGCGCACAGGGGCGGGGGCCGCGCGCCCGTCGGGGGCCCCCCCCGCCGGGCCCGCCCGCGGCCCCCGACCCCTGGGGTCGACTCAGCGAG
>NZ_JBHWGV010000096.1:13425-15436 GCF_042732955.1 Kitasatospora sp. NPDC059747
GCGGGGGGGGGGGGGCGGGGGGGGCGGGGGCGGGCGCACAACCCCGGGCCCCGCCACCCGGGGCCCCCCCTGACTCCAGGGGCCCCCCGCCCCTGCGGGGAATCGCGGGCGCCGCTAGACGATGAGGCTCAGCGGCATGATCAGGGCGATCGCGACGACCGAGATCACCGTCTCCATCACCGACCAGGACTTCAGCGTCTGGCCGACGCTCATCCCGAAGTACTCCTTCACCAGCCAGAAGCCGGCGTCGTTGACGTGCGAGAGGAACAGCGAGCCGGCGCCGATCGCGAGGACCAGCAGCGCCGCGTGGGTCGAGGACATGTTCGCCGCGAGCGGGGAGACGATGCCGGCCGCGGTGATGGTGGCGACCGTCGCCGAACCGGTGGCCAGGCGGATCAGCACGGCGATCAGCCAGCCCAGCAGCAGCGCCGAGACGTGCCACTTGCCGGACCACTCGCTGACCGCGTTGCCGACGCCGACGTCGATCAGGGTCTGCTTGAAGCCGCCGCCGGCACCGACGATGAACACGATGCCGGCGATCGGGCCCAGCGACTTCCCGACGGCGTCGGAGATCCGGGCCCGGTCGAAGCCCGCCGCCCGGCCGAGGGTCAGCATCCCGAGCAGGGTCGCGGCCAGCAGCGCGATCAGCGGCGAGCCGACGAAGTCGAACACCCGCTGGCCGAGCGCCTTCGGGTCGTCGATCACGACGTCCGCGAGCGCCTTGCCGAGCATCAGCGCGACCGGCAGCAGGATGGTCGCCAGGACCGCGCCGAACGACGGCGTGCGCTCGGGCTTCGCGGTCTCCTCCGGGGCGGTGGCGGCCGGGATCTCCAGCGGGCCCACCCAGCGCTCCGCCACCCGGGCGAACAGCGGGCCGGCGATGATCAGGGTCGGGATCGCGATCACCAGGCCGAGCGCCAGGGTGATGCCGAGGTCCGCCTTCAGCGCGTCGACGGCCACCAGCGGGCCCGGGTGCGGGGGCACCAGGCCGTGCAGCACCGACAGGCCGGCGAGGGCGGGGATGCCGATCCGCATCAGCGGCACGTTGCCGCGGCGCGCCACCAGCAGCACGATCGGGATCAGCAGCACGACGCCGACCTCGAAGAACAGCGGCAGCCCGAGCACCGCCGCGATCAGCGCCATCGCCCAGGGCAGCGCCTTGCGGCCGGACCTGGCCAGCACGGTGTCCGCGATGATGTTGGCGCCGCCCGAGTCGGCGAGCAGCTTGCCGAGCATCGCGCCGAGGCCGATCAGCAGGCCGACGCTCGCCACGGTCGAGCCGAAGCCCGTCGAGAAGCTGGTCAGCAGCTTGTCGAACGGCACCCCGGCGACCGCGGCCAGCAGGCCGGACCCGAGCGTGAGGGCGAGGAACGGGTGCAGCTTCAGCTTGGTGATCAGCAGGACGATCGCACCGATGCTCAGCAGCACCGCGACCAGCAGCTGGGAGTCGCTGCCGGTGTGCGGCAGGGCCGGTGGGGCGGCCGCCAGCAGAGTGGGGGACATACTCACGCGAGGTCTCCATTGACGGGCCGCAGCAGCGCCACGGCCATCTCGACGAGTTCTTCGGGGGACGGGCCGACGTCCAGGACGGCACCGCGCTCGTCCGCGCCCAGGGGTTCGAGCGCGGCGTACTGGGAGTCGAGCAGCGACGGCGGCATGAAGTGGCCGGTGCGGTGGGCGAGCCGGTCCTCGACCAGCTCGTGACCGCCGCTCAGGTGCAGGAAGAAGGCGCCCGGGCAGGCCGCGCGCAGGGTGTCGCGGTAGCGCCGCTTCAGCGCCGAACAGGTGACCACACCGCCGTCGCCGGACTCGGCGCGCTCCCCGAGCCAGCCGCCGAGGGCCCGCAGCCAGGGGGCGCGGTCCTCGTCGTCCAGCGGGATGCCCGCCGACATCTTGGCGATGTTGGCCGCCGGGTGGAAGTCGTGCGCCGCGGGGGAGGGGTGGCCGAGGGGGTCGGCCCGGTGGCGGGCCAGGGTGGGGTTGGCGACTCCGGAGACGCCCAACACCACGA
>NZ_JBHWGV010000096.1:15446-26564 GCF_042732955.1 Kitasatospora sp. NPDC059747
GGGGCCCCGCCGGGGGGGGGGGGGGCTGTGTCGGCCCCGCGGGCGCCGCGCCGATTGGGGGGGGTGTGGGCCCGCTGGGGGCCCGGCCCCCGCTGGGGTGCGGGGGGGCCCGGGGCGCTCGGCCAGGAGGCGGGCCAGGGTGGTCTTGCCGACTCCGGAGACGCCCATCACCACGATCGTGGGAGGGGTCTGCGGGAGGTCGTGGTTCTCGACGCTGAGAGCCATGGGTGGTGCTCCTTCGTTGCCTGGCCGCCACTATCGCTCCAAAGATATGACGTATTCAAGTGGCGGAAACCAAATCGTCATACTTTTGGCGTGTGGGGTGGGCCGCAGGGGGCGGGGGTGCGCGACGGGGGCTGGTGGGGCGCGGCGAAGGGAGAAGCTGGGAGCGGGGGCGGGTCGTAGGGGACAGCCCCGAGGCGTGGGGTCGCAGGAGGTGGGGCGGGGTCGACGTCTAGGCTGGGCGGATGGAGATCCAGGGGCTGCCAGGGCGGCTGCTTGACGAGCTCGGTCCGGCGATCGCCGGGGGAGAGATCCCCGTGGGCGCGGTGCTGCGCAGCGAGGAGCTGGAGGAGCGGTTCGGGGTGTCCCGGACGGTCGTGCGGGAGGCGGTGCGGATCCTGGAGGGGATGCGCATGGTGGCCTCGCGGCGGCGGGTCGGGATCACGGTCCAGCCGAAGTCCGGCTGGGACGTCTTCGACCCGCTGGTGATCCGCTGGCGGCTGGCCGGCGCCGACCGTCCGGCGCAGCTGCGCTCGCTCGGCTCGCTGCGGGTGGCCGTCGAACCGGCCGCCGCCGCGCTCGCCGCCGTCCACGCGAGCGACGACCACCGCCGTGAACTCAGCTCCCTGGCGGTCGAGTTGACGATGTCGGCGCGGGCCGCCGACCTCACCACCTTCCTCCGCCACGACATCGCCTTCCACGCCACCGTCCTGAAAGCCTCCGGCAACGAGATGTTCGCCCACCTCGGGGACACCGTGGGTGCGGTGCTCACCGGGCGGACCGAGTACCATCTGATGCCCCATCAGCCGGAGCCGTACGCGATCCGGCTGCACCGCGAGGTGGCGGAGGCGATCTGCGCGGGGGACGGCGAGCACGCCGAGCGGGCGATGCGGACGATCGTGACGGGCGCCCTGGAGGAGCTCAACCAGCAGCTGGGCTGAGGTCCGCCACGGGGCCGGCCGCGGACGAATCGGGCCGTATCACACGATTTGACGGCAGTTCGGTGGATTCGGACGCATAGTCCGGCTTGCGCGGGGCAGAGTTCGTACCGGGGGCGCTCGACGCGAGCGCCCGTTCCGTGCCCGCCGCCGAATTCGCGCCTGGGGTCGCCCGATGTCCGTGCCACGCCGCCGTCGCCGCCTGCCCGACGAGGTGCGCGCCGCCGCCGTCCGCGCGGTGCTCTCGTTCTCCTTCACGCTGGTGGGCGTGGTCGTCGCGACGCTCGCCTCGTACGCGGGCAGCTGGCTGATGACACCCGCGCTGATGGCGATGGGGCTCGGGGTGTTCGGCACGATGTGGTGCCTGCTGGAGATCCTGGTCTCGCGCCAGGTCGCCGCCCAGCGGATGCGCGCACCCAACTCGGCGACGCCGATGGCCGGGAGCCGGGCCGCGGTCCGGGAACCGCTCGCGGCCCGGCCCTTCCCGCGGCCGGGCCAGTCACGGGGGCCGTCGCAGGGGCCGTCGCACGGCCCACCGCACGGCCCGCCACAGGGACCGTCGCGGGGTCAGTTCTCGGGCACCACGCGGTAGTGCGTGGTGAGCCGGCGGTCGCCGTCCAGGACGTGGAAGGCGAGCATCGGCGGGTGGGTGAAGGAGACGCCCTCACCGCCCTCGCAGGGCAGGGTGACGGTGGAGACCACACCGGGGGCGACGAGCAGCGGCAGTCCGGCGAAGGTCGTCGCGGCGGGCGTGTGGGAGTGGCCGCAGAGCAGGCCGACGACGCGGGGGTGGCGGCCCAGGACGCGGGCGAGGCCGGCCTCGCCGAACTGGCGGATGCCGTCGACGGTCGGTACGGCCAGCTCGACGGGCGGGTGGTGGAAGGCCACCAGGGCGGGCAACTCGGTGCGCCCGGCGCCGAGTTCGGCGTCCAGCCAGGTGAGCGTCTCCTCGTCCAGCAGGCCGTCCGGCCGGCCCGGGATGGACGAGTCGAGCATCAGCACGTCCGCGCCCGGGAGTTGGTGCAGCCGGTTGATCGGACCGTCCGCCTGCTCGTCCTGCGCCATCCCGCCGAGCAGCACCTCGCGGTACGGCGCGCGGCTGTCGTGGTTGCCCGGGCAGATGAGGACGCGGTGGCGGGACTTGAGCACCTCGACGACCTGCTCGTACTCGGCGGCCAGGCCGTGGTCGGCGAGGTCCCCCGTCACCAGCACCGCGTCCAGCGGGCCGGGCAGGGCGTCGAGGTGGGCCATCACCCGCTCGGCCCGCCGCCGGGCCCGCTCGCCGCGGTCCCGGCGGTGGTCCTGGCCGAGGTGGATGTCACTGAGGTGCGCGATCGTCAGCATGCCGATCACGCTAACCAGTTCAGGGCCGGTCGGGAACCTCCGCGGGGCGCTTGAACATCCGGGTGGCGGTGATCTCGCCGTGGATGGCCGGGCCGTCCGGGTCCTGCGGGGCGGGCAGGCCGGGACGCAGGTGCTCCTCCACCGAGATGTACTTGAGGCCGGCCCGCAGGTCGGCGTCGTTGCGCAGCCGGATCACCAGCGGGAACTCGGCGAGCGCCGTGGTGTCGAACAGGCCGGTGGTGTAGATGAGCTGGACGCCGAGCGCGTCGGCCACGGCGCGCTGGAGCTCCAGCAGGTAGGTGGCGTTGGCGCGGCCGATCGGGTTGTCGAGGAACAGCGTGCCGGCGTGCCGCAGCTGGGACTGGCCGCGGTCGTTGGCGCGCAGCGCGGCCATCGTGCAGTAGAGCGCGATGGCCGCGGTGAGCAGCTGGCCGCCCGAGAACACGTCGGACATCTGGCCGACGCCGACCCGCTCGGCGCGCAGCACCGCGTCCGGCTTGAGGATCTCGACGCTGACGCCCTTCGGGCCGATCGCGGCGGCGACCCCGCGCAGCAGCAGCGACATGCCGTCGCGGCGCAGGTCGCTGTTCTTCCGGACGGCGGCGCGGGTGGCCTCGTCGATGACCTCGCCGAGGCGCTCGACGAGGGTCGCGTGGTCCGGGTCCTCGAAGCGGATCCGCAGGAACTCCTGGCCCGACCACTCCCCCAGGCCCTCGGGCAGCCGGGACAGCCGCTGGGCGGCGCGCAGCGTGGTGAGCGAGGACTCGACCAGGCCGCGCAGGCGGTCGACGATCGAGCCGCGGTTGCGCTCCAGCTGGGTGAGTTCGTCGGTGAGCACGCGCAGCCGGGGGGCGAACGCGGCGGCCCACGCGGCGGCGTGCTCGGGCAGCGCGGAGGCGGGCAGTTCGCGGATCTGCTGGCGGGCGGGGGTGCGCACGGCCTCGTAGCGGGCGGCGTTGGCGTGCCGGACGAGCGCGTCCGAGGCGTCGCGGACGGCGAGTTCGGCGGAGGACAGCTCGCCGACGGCGGTGCGCAGGGCCCGGCGGGCCTCGGCGACGGCGGTGCGCGCCTCGGGGAGGGCGCCGAGGTACGGCTCGGCCGGGTGGTCCGCGTCGTCCTGGTTGTCGCGCAGGCCGTCGCGGAGCTGGCCGGCGAGCTCGTCGAACGCGCCGGCCGCCGACTGGGCGGCGTCGAAGGTCCGCTGGAGGTCGGCGTGCGCGGTGCGGGCGGCGTCCAGGGCCTCGCGGCGCTCGGCCAGCCGGTTGGTGGCGGTGCGCAGGAGGGTCTGGGCGTGCTCGGGGTCGGTGGGGACGAGGTCCTCGGGCAGCTCGGTGTGCGCCTCGCCGTCCACGGGGGCGGAGCGCTCGGCGTCGCCGCGCAGGCGGCCGAGCTGCTCGCTCGCGGCGGCGGAGCGGGCCTCGATGGTGGCGACCAGCTCCTCGGCGCGCGCGGCGGCGGCCTGGCGGGCGGGGCCGTCCGCGCCGTCGGGGCTGCCGAGCAGCTCCTCGGCGCGGGTGCGGACCTTGTTGGTGAGGCGGTCGAGCTCGACCGCGGCGGCGGCCTCGTCGCCCTCGGCACGGGCCTGCTCGGCGCGCAGGTCGGCGCCGACGCCGACCTTCTCGTACAGCTGGGAGGCGGCGCGGTAGGCCTCGCGCAGGGCGGGCAGCGCGGCGGGCGCGGTGTCGGCGGGCTCGTCGGCCTGCTCGGCGGCGGGGATCTCGGCACGCTCGGCGCGCAGGGCGCGGGCCGTGCGGCGGGCGTCGTCGGCGGCGCGCTGGGCGGCGCGGCGGTCCTCGTCGCAGGTGCGGGCGCGCTCGGCGCACTGGGTCTGGCGGCGGTCGCACTCGGCGGCGTCGTCGGCGAGTTCGCGCTGGCGGCGGGACCAGTTGGCGCGCTCGCGCAGGCGGAAGGCGAGGCCGGAGAGGGCGTCGGCGCGGCGGCGGGCGCGCTGGGCGGCCTCGCGGTGCTCCTCGTGGGCGCCGGCGGCGGCCGCGTGGTCGGTCTCGGCCTCGTCGTGGTCGGCACGCAGGGTGGCGAGCACGGCGGCGGACTGCTCGGCGTGCTCGCGGGCGGCCTCGGCGGCGGCGGCGAGCTCGGCGAGCGTGCCAGGCGGGCAGCTGGCGTGCCAGGAGGCGAGGCGGGCGGCGAGGGCGCGGTCGGCGCCGAGGCGGGCGGCGAGTTCGCGGATGTGCTCCTCGCGGGCGCTCGCGCGGGCGCGCAGCTCGCGGCGCTCGCCGTCGGCGGCGGACTCGTCGTGCATGGCCGGGTTCGGCGGCACGAGGAAGAACGCCGGCTCGTCGGTGATCGGGGCGATCAGCGAGGCGGCGGCGCCCACGGCGACCGTCGAACGGGGCAGCAGTGCGGCGGACTGCAGGGCCTCGCGGGCCCGGTCCAGCGAGTTGGGGTCGGTGACGACCACGCCGTCGACGAGCTCGGGGCGGGCGGCCAGGATCGCCTCGTGGTCGGCCGGGTCGACGGACTGGGCCAGGTAGCGCCAGCCGGGCAGGGCCGGGATGCCGTGCTCGGCGAGGTACTCGACGGTGGCGAGCACGTCCGGGCCGGGCGGCAGCAGGCCGCCGTCGCCGAGGGCGGCGAGGATGCGGGAGTCGTCGGCGGCGGCCGTGCGCAGGTCGAACAGGGTGCGCTCGGCGGTGGCGATGGCCTCGTCGAGGAGCTCGCGCAGGTACTCGGCGTTGCGGTCGAGGACGGCGGGGGTGAGGTAGCCGGCCTCCTCGTCGGCGCCCTCCTGATAGGCGGTGAGGGACAGCAGGTCGGCCAGGCGCGGCTCGGTGGCGAGCAGGGCCGCCGTGCGCTGCTCGGCGGCCAGCGAGCGGGCGGCGTCCTTGCGGGCGTCGCCGGCGCGCTCGGCGGCGAGCTCGGCCCGGCCGGTGGCGGCGGCCGCCTCGCGCAGGCGGGCGGCGGCGGCCTCGGCGACCGTCCGCGCCTGGCCCAGCGCGGCGCTCGCGGCCTTCTCGACGTCGGCGGCGTGCAGCGCGGCCCGGGCCGGGTCGACGTCGCCGTCCGCGTCGATGAATCCGGCCTCGACCGCGGCGGCCGTCTCCTGCTCGACCTCGACCAGGCGCTGGCGCAGGTGCTCGACCTCGCTGCGGGCCTTCTGGGCCGCGGTGGCGGCCTCGGTGGCGTCGGACTGCGCCTTGGCACCGTCCTCCTGGAGCTCGCTCGCGCGCTGCTCCTCGGTGTCCGCGCGGGACTCGGCCGCCGCGGCGGCGGTCTCCAGGGCGCGGGCGAGCGCGGTGGCGGCGCGCGCACGGGCGGCGAGCGCCGGGGCGGCGTCCAGCTCGGCCTCGCGGATCGCGGCGGCGACCCGGGCCACCCGGTCGGCGGCGGCGCGCTGGCGCAGCACCGCCTCGGCGGCCTGCCACGCGGAGTGCAGGGTGCGGGCGTCGATCAGCTCGCGGCGCAGCGCGGCGGCCTCGGCGGTGGCCGCGGCGAGGCTCAGCGTGGCGTGCCGGTAGGTGAGCTCCTCGGCGATCAGGTTGTGCCGGGTGCGGTCGGCCTCGGCGGCGGTGACGGCGCTCGCGGCCGCGGCGACCTCGATGGCGAGGTCCTGGGCGCGGTCGCGCTCGGCGGTGGCGCGGGAGGCGAGCGCGTGGGCGAGGCGCCGGGTGCGGCGCTCGGCGGTGCGGTGGGCCTCGCGGACGGTCTCGCGCGCGGTGGTGGACTCGGCGATGCGCTCCAGCAGGTCGAGCGACCCGGCGGTGAAGTCGCGCTCGGCGGTGAGCTCGGAGCGCAGGCCGAGCTTGGCGGCGAAGCCGTGGACGAGGTCGGCCAGGCCGTCGGTGTCGCGGGTGTCGGTGACGGCGCGCAGCAGGAGGTCGGTGAAGTCGCTGTCGTGCTTGACCGCGAAGAGGCCGGCCGCCTCGCCCTCGTCGGCGTTCATCTCGCGCTGGTAGCGGAAGAGTTCGGGGTCGAGGCCGAGCTCGCCGAGGTGTTCGGTCCAGCGGTCGTGACCGTCCTCGAAGACCAGGTCGAGATGCGGGTGGGCCTTGCCGGCCTCGGTGAGGGCGTCGCGGAAGCCCTTCATGGTGCGGCGCCGGCCACGGGCCCTCTGGTCGCCGGCCAGGCTGACCCGCTCGGCCACGGGCAGCGAGTCCAGCGTCAGGCCGGGGCCGGGGCGGAAGGAGTACCAGGTCTCGGCGAACTTGCGCGGGTCGGAGGAGACCTGGCGGCCGCGCCACTCGCTGACCTTGCCGACGACGATCAGCTCACCGGTCACGGTGTGCTGCCACTCCAGCGCCACGTGGCCGCAGTCGTCGGCGAGCAGGAACTTGCGCAGCACGCCGGAGCTGGCGCCGCCCAGGGTGTTGCGGTGGCCCGGGAGCATCACCGAGAAGATCAGCTTCAGCAGGACGGACTTGCCGCCGCCGTTCTCCAGGAAGAGCACGCCGGCCGGGGCCGGGCGGCGCACCGGGCCGTCGCCGTCCTCGCCGAACAGGCCGATCTGCTGCGGGGCCGGGTCGGCGACCGGCTCGCCGACGCCGCGCAGGTCGAGCACCGTGTCGGCGTAGCGGGCGCCGGCCGGTCCGATCGAATAGAGGCGGACCCGGTTGAGCTCGTACATGTGCGGCGGTTCTCCGTGGCTTACGTGGCTTGAGGGTGGGCGGGGCTCGGAGGGACGGGGTTCGGGGCGGGGGCTCGTGCTGCTCGGCTGATGCCGGCGGGGCTCGTGCTGCGGGGCTCGTGCTGCCGGGATCGTGCTGCCGGGCTCGTGTTCAGAGGGAGTGGAACGGGAGGCCGGCGTCCGCCACCAGTTCGTCGGCGGTGTCCGGCGGCAGCAGGCTCGCGGTACCGTCCGAGACCGGGACGACGCCGAGGTCGAGCAGCTCGGCCATCGCGGCCGTGCCCGCCAGGTCCCGGACCTGCAGCTGGTAGCGGGCGGTGGTGCGGTAGGTGCCGCCGGCGTCGTCCGAGACCTTCTGCAGGAAGCCCGAGTCGACCAGGAACACCACGGCCTTGGCGACGATGCCGATGGTGGAGCCGGAGAGCCGGCGGGCGTCCTTGGTGGCGCCGGTGGCGGTGCGCCGGGCCCACACCCGCCAGGCGGCCTCCAGGCCCGGGGCGTCGCTCTGCGGGTCGGTGTTCGCGCCCTCGGCGTCGGCCTGCTCCTCCAGGCGGCGGCAGGCCTGGCGCACGAAGGAGTCGACGCCGTTGACGGTGATCCGGCCGAGGTAGCCGTCGTCGGCGAGGTCCTCGGGGCGGGGGAAGGCCATCGCGGCGACGGCCAGGTGCGCGAGGCCGTGCAGGAAGCGGTCCGTCGACTCGGACGCGGCGCGGCGCGAGTAGTCGCCCATGCGGACGGCGAAGACCGAGTCCTCGGCGGCGGCCACGGCCATGCCCGCGCGCGGCGAGACCTCCAGCACCACCAGGCCCATGCCGGTGGCGATCGCGTCGGCGAGGCGCGCGAACGGCGGGTCCTCGCGGTGGCGGCGCACGAGCTCGGCGTACTCGGCGTCGCGGGCGGGGAGCAGCTTGGCCTGGAGGCCGAAGGAGACCAGCCGGGCGGCGTCGGCCACGTCGGCCGGGGTGATCGGCGCGGGGGCCGCGGGCTCGGTCTCGGGCGCCCAGGACGTGTCGTGGTGGGTCGTCACGGGCGGTACTCCTCGGGGCTGTTGCTGCTGGCGGTTCGGGTGGTCGGGCGGGCGATCGGGCGGGTGGTGCGGTGCGGGGTCCGGCGGTGCATCGGCGGGCCGGTCAGCCGGCGTCCTTGCGGTCGGCGGCCATGCCGACCGCGTCCAGGAGGGCGCTGCCGACGATCAGGTCGGCGCCGCCGAACTCCCGGTCCCGCAGCGGGGTGCCGTCGTCCACCGCGAACAACAGCCGCTCCTCGCCCTGCCGGTAGGCCGTACCGACCGGCGGGCTCGCCGCGTGCACCGCGAGCAGGGCCACCAGGTACGGGAGTTCGGGATCCTGCTCGCGCGCCTCGGCGAGCAGGCCGGAGAGCCGGCGGGGCGCGTCGGCCGGCAGGTCCAGCAGCTCCAGCGCCGCCTCCAGCTGCGCCTCGGAGAAGCGGCTGTCGTCCGGGGTGGCGACGAGGTCCGGGTCGGGCAGCTCGGCGCCGAGGTGCTCGCGCTCGACCGGCGGGGTGAGCAGCAGGTCGACCAGGTCGGCGACGCGCACGGAGCTCGGGACGCGCAGCCCGGCGCCCCGGGCGAAGAACGCGCCGGTGGGGCGGACGGCCTGCTCCACCGGCAGCCGCAGCACGGGGGCGAGCAGCTGCCCGTACAGGTCGATGCCACTGCGGACGCCGGGGGTGGCGAAGGCCTGCCGGTCCTGCTCGGCGCGGAACAGCGGGCCGGCCTCCAGCAGGCGGGTCTGCAGCTGGGTGTGGCGGCGGATGCAGTCCTTGACGATGTCGACGAGCTCGGCGGCGCGGCGCTTGTGCTCGGGCTCCTCGGCCTCGTCGCGGGCCTTGCGGATGTTGGTGAGAATCGCGTTCTCGTGCCGGTAGCGGTCGGCGATGTGGTCCAGCGCCTCGTCGATGAGGTCGGGGATGGTGCGCATCCAGTCGACGGCGCGGACGTTGCGCCGGGTCGCCTCCAGGGCACGGCGCAGCGTCTCGGCGTACTGGACGGTGCGGTAGCGGGCCTGCTCGGCGGCGAGCTGGGCGTCGGCCAGGCGGCCGCGGCGGATCAGCACCTCCAGCTTGACCTCGGCGGCGATCTGGGCCGAGGTGACGTCCGTGTCCAGCGCGCCGACCAGGACGTTGACCGCCTCGTCGGTGGTGCGCAGGTAGACGCCGCCGTCGGGGCCCGGGACCTCCTCGATCAGCTTGAAGTCGTAGTCGCGGCGGACGTACTCGCCGTCCGCGCCGAAGGTGCCGTAGACGGCGCGGAAGCCGCGGTCGACGCTGCCGACGTTGATCAGCGACTCCAGCACCCAGCGGGCGACCCGCTCGTGCTCGGCGCCGGGACGGCCGGCGGCCTGCGCGGCGACCCGGGGCAGCAGCCGGGCGAGCACTATGTCGCGGTCGGCGCCGGTGTCGAAGTCCATGTGGAGGGTGACCAGGTCGATCGCCGCCAGGCCGACCTCGGCCATCGCGTAGCCGCCGTACTCGCCGGCCAGGTTGACCTTGCGGTTGTCGAGGTCGTGCAGCGGGGCGGTGCAGGCCAGCGCCTTGAGCCGACGGGCGAGGCCCTCGTCGGCGGCGGGGCCGGGCGCGGGGCGCGGCGCGGGCACGCCGGTGCCGGCGGCGGGCCGGAGGCCGGGCTCGGTGGGCGGGTCTGCGATGGCGGTCACGGTGGACAAGATTAGAGGTTCGCACCGACATCGACCGAAACGGGCCTTGCGGGCGGGCTGCGGCACGGCTGCGCGACCGGTGCGCAACGGGTGCGGGTGCGTGTCGGGGGTGAATTCAGAACCCGGTTTCGACGGGATCACGCCAATTCCGAACAGGAATTCGGAAAAGCCGTGGAGGCGGTGCGCCGCTTCCGTGATGATCGGCACATGATCACTCGACTGGCCAAAGCGGGCCTCGCCGCCGCGCTGTCCGTGACCACCCTCGCAGCCGCCGCCACCGGCGCTGCGGCCTCCACCGCCTCCACCACCTCGCCCGCCGACGCCCCCGCCGTCCAGGGTCCGCACGTGACCGTGGCCGCGTACGGCACCCTGCCGAGCACGAACCCGCCCGGGCCGGGCGCGTTCTCGGTCAGCTGGGTCTCCGCCGGCACGGAGGACGTCACCGGCCCCACCCACCTCACCCTCGACCTGCCTCCGGGGCTCACCACCCCCGACATCGCGATGATGTACTCCACGCCGTACGACTACACCTTCACCGAGACCCTCTCGCCCGACGGCCGGCACCTGGAGGCCGTCTTCACCGGCAACCGGCAGCCCGGACGGTCCGACTTCATGAAGCTGAAGATCTACCGCACCGGCACCGAGCAGCCGACCGGCCCGATCGTCGCGACGGTCTCCAACCCCAACGACACCGATCCGACCGGCCACGTCTCGGTCGTGACGCTGGACGGGAGCACCCCGGCGCCGATCGTCCAGCCGGCCCCCGCCGTCACCGGCCTGGACACCACCACCGGCCCCGGCGCCGGCGGCACGGCCATCACGGTCAGCGGCAGCAACCTGGCCCACGGAATGGTGCTGATCGGCGGCACCCCCGCGGCCGGCACCTGCACCGACACCGCCTGCACGGTGACCACCCCTGGCGGCTCGGGCAGCGCGCCCGTGTCCGTGGTCACGCCGGGCGGGACGACGACGGCGGCCGGCACGTTCGACTACACCGGCGACCCGCCGCCGGCCCCGCCCGCGCCCGTCGTGTCCCTGGTGACGACCACCAGCGGGCCGGTGGCGGGCGGTACGAGCACGTACATCGTCGGCGAGAACCTGACGTACGGGACGGTGGCCTTCGGCGGGGTGCCCGGGACGCACGCCTCGTGCGGGCCGAAGTTCTGTTCGGTGACCACCCCGCCGGCCGCCGGGCCGGGCCCGGTGGACGTCACGGTGACCACGGCGGGCGGCACCAGTGCGGCGGTGGCGTTCACGTACACCGCGTAGGTCCCGCGGGGCGGCGAACAGCCGACAGCTGACAGATTTCACAGTTTTTTATGTGTTTTAGTTGCTCGGTGTGGCGCCCCCCCCCCCC
>NZ_JBHWGV010000096.1:26574-37702 GCF_042732955.1 Kitasatospora sp. NPDC059747
TTTTTTTTAAAAACCCCCCCCCCCCCCCCCGGGTGGGCCCGGGGGGGCGCACACCCCCCCCCATCTCAAATTTCACTATTTTTTAATTTTTTATATCTGTCAGCTGTTCGCCGCCACCCGCCCGCGCCCGCCCCCGAGGTGGAGTTGAACACGTTCAAACCAAAGGTCTAGAGTCGGTCCCGCGCAGGTGGGAAAGGTTCCACCCGCCCCTCGGCCTGGAGGTTCGCCCCGTGGACAACGACACCGCCGCCACTCTGCGCCGCGTACGGCGCTGGCTCTGGCTCTTCCTGGTCGGCCTCGTCCTGAGCGGCCTGACCGCCTTCCCCCTGGAGACCGAGACCCGCTGGCTGGCCGACTTCGCCGCCGGCCCCGCCGCCCCGGTGTCCGACCACTTCCCCGCCGCCATGGCCTGGCTCGAACGCGTCCGCGACGGTATCGCCGAGACCAACGACCGCTTCCCCTTCCTCGCCTACGGCACCGACTGGCTCGCCTTCGCCCACCTGGTGATCGCCGCCGCGTTCTGGGGCCCGCTCAAGGACCCGGTCCGCAACATCTGGGTCATCCGCTGGGCCGTGCTCGCCTGCGGGGCCGTGATCCCCCTCGCGCTCATCTGCGGCCCGCTGCGCGGGATCCCCGTCGCGTGGCGATTCGTCGACATGTCGTTCGGAATCTTCGGGGTCGTTCCGCTGCTGATCGTGTTGCGGGCCCTCCGTCCGCTGGAACGTTCCTTCAGCGCGCCGGCTGCCGCGAACTGAACACACTGCCCGGGGCTGTGCGCCCCAGGGCGCGAATCGACGGGGCGAGCGCCGGCGCCGGCGCTCGCCGCCCGCGGCACCGGCCGCGGCGCTGCCGCGCCGGCCCGACCAACTCGCAGAAACGCGTCTGGGGGGGGGACGGGGGGGGGCGCGGCGGTGATCGATCTCAATGCGGACCTCGGCGAGGGGTTCGGGCGCTGGACGCTGACCGACGACGAGGCCCTGCTGTCCGTGGTGACCAGCGCCAACGTCGCCTGCGGCTTCCACGCCGGGGATCCGTCGACGATGCGCCGGGTCTGCTCGCTGGCCGCCGAGCGCGGCGTCCGGATCGGCGCCCAGGTCTCCTACCGCGACCTCGCCGGCTTCGGCCGCCGCGCGATGGACGTCCCGCCGGAGGAACTGGCCGACGAGATCGCCTACCAGATCGGCGCGCTCCAGGTGTTCGCCCGCGCCGCGGGCTCCCGCGTCTCGTACGTCAAGCCGCACGGCGCCCTCTACAACCGGGTGGTCTCCGACTCCGAGCAGGCCGAGGCCGTCGTCGCCGGCGTCCTGCGCGCCGGGGCGGTCTGCGACGGGCCGCTGCCCGTCCTCGGTCTGCCCGGTTCGCGGCTGCTCGCCGTCGCCGAGGGGGTCGGACTGCCCGTCGTCGCCGAGGCCTTCGCGGACCGCGCGTACACGCGGTCCGGCACGCTCGTGCCCCGCCGCGAGCCCGACGCGGTCGTGCACGACCCCGAGTCGGTGATCACCCGGGCCGTCGGCATCGCCCGGGACGGCACGGTGGAGGCCGTCGGCGGCGAGCACATCGGCGTCGAGGCCCGTTCCCTGTGCGTGCACGGCGACACCCCCGGCGCGGCCCAGCTCGCCTGGCGGGTGCGGGGCGCGCTCGCCTCGGCCGGGGTCCGGGTGGAGGCCTTCGCGTGACGGCCGCCGCCGTCCGACCGGTCGGCGGGAACGCGCTGCTCGTGGAGGTGGCCGGACCGGCCGAGGTGGCCGCGCTGTACGGGTGGCTGCGCGAGCGGCAGGCCGAGGGCGCGCTCGGCGCCGTCGAGGAGATCGTGCCCGCGGCCCGGACCGTCCTGCTGGACGGCGTCGCCGACGTCGACGCGCTCACCGCGCTGCTCGCCACCGCGCGTCCGGCGGCCGCGGACACGGCGCACGGCCCGCTCCTCGAAGTGCCGACCGTGTACGACGGCGCCGACCTGGGCGAGGTCGCCGCGCTGTGGGGCGTCTCCGAGGAGGCCGCCGTCCGGATCCACACCGGGCCCGAGTACGTCGTCGCCTTCTGCGGGTTCTCCCCCGGCTTCGGCTACCTGACCGGACTGCCCGCCGAGTACTGGGTGCCGCGCCGGGCCACTCCGCGCAGCGCCGTCCCGGCCGGTTCGGTCGCCCTCGCGGGCCCGTACACCGGCGTCTACCCGAGCCCGTCCCCGGGCGGCTGGCAGCTCCTGGGCCGAACGGCGCTCGCACTGTGGGACGCGGAACGCGAACCGGCGGCCCTGCTCGCGCCGGGCGTCCGGGTGAAGTTCACGGCCGTACGGGGGCAGTGAGACTCCGGCGGCCCTTCACCGCCCCAACAGCTCCTCCGCGATGGCCCGTTGGGCCCGGTCGAGCGCCACCTCCCCTTCCTCCGCCGCCCATACGGCGTTCTGCAGCACCCTTGCGAGCGTCCACCCCGCCGCCTCCGCCCGATCCAACTCCAGGACGTCCACGAGGAGATCGAACCTCCGGCGCACCGCCCGCCGCACGTCTCCGGTGGCCACGACGTCGTCCCAGCGGTTGCGCAGCGCGGGGAGCAGCTCGAAGCCGGGGTGTCCGGCGAGCGGCTTCGGGTCGATGGCGAGCCACGGGCCGCGCCGCGCGCGGTCGAGCGGGGCGAGGACGTTGCCGAAGTGGAGGTCCCAGTGCAGGAGTTGCCCGCCGGGATCGGCCCTGACCTCGCGCAGTGCCGCCGCGCAGTCGGCGAGCAGCCGCTGTTCGTCCGGGTCGGCGAGGACAGCCGCGGCCCCGGCCGCCTCCGCGAGCATGGTGTCCACGAGATCGGCCAATCCTCGTATTCCCGGCACGGCCTGATGTGACGTCAGCGACCGCAGCAGCTCGGCCAGCACGAGCAGGGCCACCCGGTCGTCCTCGACGGTGAGCAACGAGCGCCCCGCGTCGAGCCGTTCGAGCAGCATCGAGCCCGAGGCCGGATCGTGGTCGAGCAGCCGCACCGCGCCGTGTCCGCCCCAGGCCCGCAGGGCCGCGGGCTCTCCCGCCGTCTCCTCGTCCACCGGCTGGAGCTTGAGGACGCAGGCCTCACCGTCCGCCCGCCGCACGGGCAGCACCAGTGCGACGGCCCCGTGCGCGGGCGGACCGTCCAGGCGCAGCCCCCATCGCCGCAGCAACTCCCCTGCCAGTGCGGGCAGTCCGGCGACCCAGGCGTTCCCCTCCGGGCCGAAGAACTCGTCGAGCGACGCGGCCAGCGCGTCCGGAACCTCCACGGACGCTTGTCTTTCGAGCACGCCTCCACCCTAGGCCCTGCCGTCGGACCCCCGTCTACCCTGCGAGCGCCTCCACCGCGGCCGCCGCGAAGCCGTCCGGATTGTCGAGCATCACGTTGTGCCCGCACTCCGGCACCGCCACCACCCGGACCCCGGCCGCCCGCAGCCCCGGCGCCCCGTGGGGTTCGCCGTCGGGTGCCGGGTACAGGAAGGTGCGCGGCACGTCCAGGTCCAGCAGCATCTCCCGCATGGTCGGCACCGTGGCGCGGGCGAGGTGGACGGCACTGCGGTGGAGCGCCTCCGGGCCCGCCAGCCGCATCGTCGCCCACCAGGACGGGCCGACCCGCTCGGCGACTTCGTCCCGTCCTCCGGCCAGGAACTCCTCCTCGGTGTAGCCGGCGAGCCCGCTGCTGCCGGGCCGCTGCGCCGCCGGGGCGATGGGGTCGAGGTTGGCGTCGACGAGGAGGAGCTTCGCGACGAGCTCGGGGTACCGGTGGGCCAGCACGATCGCGACCGCACCGCCCATGCTGTGCCCGACGACCTCCGCTCCCGCGACGCCGGCGGCGCGCAGCGCGGCCGCGACGGCGTCGGCGTGGTCCTCCAGCGCGTACCGGAAGTCCGCGGGCCGGTCGCTGATGCCGAAGCCGAGGAGGTCGAGCAGCAGACTGCGGCGTCCGGCGAGCAGCGGGTGCACGGCGGCCGCGGCGAAGTAGACGGGCGAGCTGGCACCGAGGCCGTGCAGGTAGACGCGGGCCGGCTCGGCGCCGGGCAGCTCGACCCAGCGGATCCGGTGACCGTCGGGCGTGACGGGGGCGTGGCGCATCGAGGGCTCCTATTGCGGCGGGCGACGAGGTGGCGAGGGTCGGGCGTGCGGCGAACAGATGACAGCAGACAGACGACAGATAACAGATGTTGAAATCTGTCATCTGTTCGCCGTCACCTGCCCGCCGATCGACATGGACCATACCTCGGCGCCGAGGTATCGCGCCATCGATATACCAACGCCCCGAGGGATCCTTCTGGCAGAGTGACCCCATGCTGAAGCTCGCCATCCTCGGGTTCCTGTACGACCGCCCCCTGCACGGCTACGAGCTGCGCCGCCACCTCGCCGCGCTCACCGGCCACGTCCGCCCCATCAGCGACGGCACCCTCTACCCGGCGATCAAGCGCCTGGAGTCCGACGGCCTGCTCGTCCGCGAGACCGAGCCCGGCACCGCCGCCGCCCCCCGCCACACCCTCCACCTCACCGCCGCCGGCCGCACCGCCCTGCTCGACCGGCTGCGCGAGCCCGAGCGGCTCGACATCAGCGACGAGAACCGCTGGTTCACCCTCCTCGCGTTCCTCCGCCACCTCGACCGCCCCGCCGACCAGGCCGCCGTGCTCCGCCGCCGCCTCGCCTTCCTCGCCGAACCGGCGAGCTTCTTCTACGAGGGCGAGCGCCCGGTCGGAGCCGAGGAGTTCGCCGACCCCTTCCGCCGCGGCCTGCTGCTGATCGCCCGCGCCACCACGGAGGCCGAACTCGCCTGGCTGAACAGCACGTTGGCCGACCTGGCGGGCGCGGATCCGCAGCACCCGGCGGCGAATTGACCGAAACCCGTACGGGCTCCCGGGAACTCCTTCCCCTCCTGCCGCACCCGTGTTCCGATGATCGGCATGAGCGACGAACTCCCCACCCCACAGGGCCCCACCGTGCGCCGCGAGGGCTACGACGGCACCGGTCCGGGCGCGATCACCCCGGACGGCTGCGCCGTCGAGCTCTGGTCCCGCCTCCCGGTGGGCGACATCCCGGACCTGATCGAGGGCGCCGTGCCGGCCGGCGCCCGGATCCTCGAACTGGGCTGCGGCGTGGGCCGGATGACCCACCCGCTGACCGACCGCGGGTTCACCGTGACGGCCGTCGACGAGTCCGCCGAGATGCTGGCCCGGGTCCGCGAGGACGTCCGGACCGTTCGCAGCCCGATCGAGCACCTGCACCTCGGCGAGCGTTTCGACGTCGTCATGCTCGCCTCCTTCCTCGTGCACGCGGGCGACGTGGCCGTCCGCCAAGGGCTCCTGGAAACCTGCCGCCGCCACGTCACCGACGACGGCTGCGTACTGATGCAGCGCGAGGGCGAGGACTGGCACCGCAACGTGCCCCGCGAGAGCAGGCTGGCGGGCACGGACGGAGTCGCCCGGATGGTCTCGTCGACGCCGAACGGGGACGGCTCGAACACCGTCCTCGCCGAGTACGAGTTCCCGGACGGCCGCTGGACCCACACCTTCCGCTCCCGGCCGCTGAGCACCGAGGAGTTCGAAGGAGCCCTGGCGGAGGCCGGTCTGGCGGTGGAGCGCCACCTGACGGAGGACCGCACCTGGGTCCGGGCCCGACCCGCCGGCTGACCACGAAAGGACCCGGTGCGCAAAGCCCGATTAAAGGGTGAACAAAGAATCGTCACTTTCACCCCGTACCATCGGCCGCGCGCCGGGCCGCGCACGGCCCGAGGGCCGGGCGGGTCGCGGCGGCACGCATGCCCGCACGCCCGTTCCGACCCGCGAGGACACCCACATGCAGCAGGACCGACGGATACCCGGGGCGGGTGTCCGGTGACGATCGACTGGCTCCACGGCGCCGTGCTCGGCCTGATCCAGGGCCTCACCGAGTTCCTGCCGATCTCCTCCAGCGCCCACCTGCGGGTCTTCTCCGCCCTGCTCGGCTGGGACGACCCGGGCGCGGCCTTCACCGCCGTCACCCAGCTCGGCACCGAGGCGGCGGTGCTGATCTACTTCCGCCGCGACATTGCCTCGATCATCCGGACCTGGGCGCTGTCCCTCGTCCGCCCGGCACTGCGCTCGCACCACGACGCCCGGATGGGCTGGTTCGTGATCATCGGCACCCTGCCGATCGGCATCCTGGGCAAGCTCTTCCAGGACACCATCGAGACCCACCTGCGCGACCTGCGGATCATCGGCACCACGCTGATCGTCTTCGGCCTGGTCCTGGCCTTCGCCGACCGCACCCGGGCGATCCGCCACGCCCGTCCGATCACCGACCTGACCCTCCCGCACGCCGGCGCGTTCGGCCTCGCCCAGGCGCTGGCGCTGATCCCGGGCGTCTCGCGCTCCGGCGGCACGATCAGCGCGGGCCTGCTGCTCGGCTACAGCCGGGAGGCGGCGGCCCGGTACTCGTTCCTGCTGGCGATCCCGGCGGTGCTCGCCTCGGGAACGCTGGAGCTGTTCAAGATCGGCGAGGGCCCGGCCCCGGCCTGGGGGCCGACGGTCCTGGCGACCGTCATCGCCTTCGCGGTCGGCTACGCGGCGATCGCCTGGTTCCTCAAGTACATCTCGCACCACAGCTTCCTGCCGTTCGTGGTCTACCGGGTGCTGCTCGGCATCCTGATCATCGGACTGGTCGCGGGTGGCGTCCTCGCCCCGGACGCGGGCGTCGTGAAGTAGAACGGGCTTTCAACTCCGGGCCCTGAACGCCCACTCGGAAGGCAGCGGGAAGCAGCGGAGACCAGCGGGGAGCAGCAAGAAGCAGAGGAAAACAGGGGCAAGCGGGGAAAAGCAGACGGGCCGGGACACCCCGGCAGGGTGCCCCGGCCCTCCGCGGCCGAAAAGGTGTCTAGCGCCCGAACTCCCGGGCGGCGGTCAGCCGGCCGCGGACGGCGGCGTGGACCTCGGCCTCCTCGGCCGGGTCGGCGGCGAGTCGCCGCAATCGCTCCAGCACACGCGCGTCGCCGGTGGTGGCGACGTGCCGCGCGGCGAGCTCACGGGTGGTCTCCTCGCAGTCCCACAGGCACTCGACGGCCGGGCCCTCGGGGAAGTGCACGTCGGTCGTGGCGAGCGCCCGGGCGGCGCGTCCGCGCAGTTCGGAGGAGGCGGCCTCGCCGTAGATGTGGCGCAGGACCGGGACGGCGTCGGCGGCGGCCAGCCGCCCCGCACCGTCGACCAGCGACCCGAGCCCGGTGCCGACGACCCCGCGCACGGAGACCCAGCGGCGCAGTCCGGCGACCACGAGGGGTGCGTCGTCCGGCTCCCCGGCGTCGGCGAGCAGCTGGACGGCGGCTTCGCCGAGGGCGCTGTCGGCGCCGCCGGTGGCCGGGTCGGCCCAGCGGCGGGCGTGCGCGAGGGCCTCGGGGCCGCGCATCCGGCCGAGCAGTTCCAGGGCGGAGCGCACCATCCGGTCGTCGACGTCGGCCGCGGCCGCCTCGATCAGCTCGGCGGCGGCGGGATCCCGCTGGTCGACGAGGTAGCGCAGGGCCGCTCTGCGGGCGCCGGGCAGGCCGTCGCGGGCGGCCTCGATGAGCGCGGGCCGGTCCTCGGCGCGGACGACGGCGGTCAGGCAGCGGGCGGCCGCGGCGGCGCGGCGGTCGACGGCGTCGGGGCCGGGCCCGGCGGTGTCACCGCGCCCCACCTGGGCGGACGGCTCCGGACGGCCGAGGAAGGCGCCGGCGCCGAGGCCGCCGAGCTCCCCCTGGTCGGCCCAGGCGAGCACGTCGGCGGTGGACCAGCCGGGAGTGACGCCGCTGCGGTTGAGCTGGCGCTGCCACACGTCGAAGGGCGACTGCTCGCTGGCCGCCGCGACCCTCGGGTGGTAGGCGGCCCACAGTCGCCAGGGCCGGGGCTCATAGGCGTTGCGGATGAACTCGCGCAGCTCGGCGTCGCCCTCGGGGCCCGGCGGGAAGCGGTCCAGCACGGCGGTGCCGAGGAGGAGCAGGCCGCGGTCGTCGTCGCGCAGCGCGAGCTCGTCCAGGGCCCAGGCCCAGTTGGCGCCGGTGGCGGCGTACTCGCGCAACATCAGCAGCGCGTCGCGCCGGCCGTACGCGGCGAGGTGGCCGAGGACGGACAGGGCGAGGCCCGTGCGGTTCTCGTCATCGCTGACCAGGTCCTCCGCGGAGTGGAGGTGGTCCTCGATTCCGTCGAGGGGGGCTTCCAGCTCCATGTAGAGGCGCGCGTAGTACAGCGAGCGGCTCTCGACCTGCCAGTCGGCTCGTGGGTCCCTGGTGACACACTCCTCCAGCGCGGCGATGGCCTCGGTACGGTCGGCGGCCAGCGCGTGGAGCTGCCCGTCACCGCGGCCCCGCTGCAGGAGGCCGAGGAGGCTGGCACTAGGTGCTATCACTGGCTCGAACATGAGGTCAGCATCCGTTGCGGCGGTCGTAGTGGCAACGGGATTTCCGTCGCCGGGGTCTCTGGTGGGTACTGCGGTGGGCGCCCGGGCGCCGGAATCACCGAAGGTTACCGCCTCGGGCCCCGGTCCGCACACAGGGCGACGAACGCTTCGGCCACAGTGGCATATGCCAGAGGAATTTTGCCCACGTTCTGTCCAAAACCCCACGGAGAGGACGCGGCTGTGCGACAGTCGTCTCACCAACCGCCACGGCCCGCTCACACCGAGCGAGCGCCCCAGATCGATGGACCGGTCATGAACATGTCCTCGGCCCCGGCGCGCCCGCCGGGCACCGCCCTCGCGGACGGCACCCCGACGGGCGGCACGGGCGCGGGCACGGCCACCGCCACGGCCGCCCCGAGCGCCGGACCGGCCCCGGGCGCGGCGGAAGCGGGCACGCCGGAGTCCGGCGCGTCCGACGGCGGAACGGACGGCGGCAGAGTGGACGGCACGGCGCAGGAGCCGTCCGGCCCCACGGTCTGCTCCGCCGAATGGGACCTCCTCACCGACGGGGTCCGCTGGGACGCCGGGACCTTCCGGCTCCTCGGCTGCGACCCCGGACACGGCCCGCTCAGCCTCGACCGGCTGCCGGACCGCCTCCCGGAGGCCGACCGGCCGCTGCTGCGGCGGATGATGACCGACACCCTCGTGCACGGGCGCACCACGTGCGGCACCCTGCGGGTCCGCCGGTTCGACGGCACGCACGACAGCGTCGAGTGCGCGGGCGAGCCCGTCCTCGGCCCGGACGGCACCGTCACCGCGCTGCGCATGCTCCTGCGGCCGGCCGCACGCGCCGGAGCCGGCGAGCACCGCTGACCGCGCCGCGGCGGACACACCCGCCGGTCCGGCCCCGCGTCCGCCCCACCCGCGCTTCGATCCGAACGGACGTCCCGCTCCGAACGGACGTCCCGTTCCCGGACGTCCGTCCCCTCAGGTCGCCCGCGGCCGGTTCTTCGCGTCCGCCACCCGCAGCTCCTGCCCCAGCTGGACCCGGAGCTCGTCGACCGCCGGCAGCCCGCGGTACTGCGCCGTCAGCCGGTACATCTCCCGCAGCCGGTCCCACGTGCGGTGCGAGGAGTTCTGCCCGATCAGGTTCATCACCATCTTGGCCTGGAGCTCCGCCGCGTCCGGCTCCCCGGTGATCCAGTGCACCGAGGCCAGCGTGATCCGGTCGAACAGCGCCGAGCGCAGCTGCCCGGTGCCCTCCCGCAGGGCGATCACCCGCTCCGCGTGCCGCCGCGCCTGCGGCGCCGCCGACAGGTCGTGCTCCGCGAGCGTGCGCAGCACCAGCGCCTGCATGCCGCGCAGTTCGGCCTCGTCGAACACCTGCATCCAGGACGGCGGCGGCTCCGGCGCGTCCTCGGCGAACAGGTCCTCGGCCTCGCCGAGCAGCCGGTAGGTGTCCTGCGTGTGCCCGATCGAGGCGTGCGCCCACGCCTCGACGGTGTTCAGCATCGCCCGCGTCCTCGGCAGGAGCCGGCCGCCCGCCGCCTTCGCCGCCGCCATCAGGTCGATCGCGTCGTCCGCCCGGCCCAGGTGCACCATCTGCCGGGCCGCGCGCGAGATCGCCTCGCCCGCCCGCGGCCGGTCGCCCGCCTCCTTGGCCGCCTCCGCGGCGATCATGAAGTACCGCTGGGCGGTGGGCTCCAGGCCCACGTCGTGCGACATCCAGCCGGCCAGCACCGCGAGGTTCGCCGCGACCAGCCACAGCCGCCGCTCCACGGAGGGCGGGTGCCGGTGCGTCAGCAGCCCGCCCACCTCGTTCAGCTGACCGACCACCGCCTTGCGCTGCAGCCCGCCGCCGCGCGCCGCGTCCCACGCCCGGAAGACCTGCACCGAGCGCTCCAACGCCTCCACCTCGTCGAGCCCGACCGGGCCCGCGTCGTACACGTCCACCACCGGGCGCGCGCCCGCCCCGGTGATCACCTGGCGCGGCCCGGGCGCCGAGGCCGCGTACGCGACCGCGTCCCCGCCCAGCCAGCCCTTCAGGGAGTCGGCGATGACCGCCCCGGCCGTGAGCGCGGCGCCCGCGCCCACCAATCCACGTCGGTTCAGCATGAGGTCCATTCCCGTGAACTCGGTGAGGACCGCGGCCGTTCGATCCGGCGACCATGGCTCCGCTGCGGACTGCGCCGCCCCGCTCCTGGTGGGCCGGTGTCGTTCCAGACCGAGGTCCTCAGTGGTGACGACACGTCCGAGCCGCTCCGTGAACACGGTCGCCAGCACCCGCGGCACCGGATCGCGGGGAATCTCCCCCTGCTCGATCCAGCGCCGTACCCTCGAGGTGTCGGTGGACAGCTGCTGCTGACCCAGCGCGGCGCCCCTACGGTTGACCAGCCGCGCCAGCTCGCCCTTCGACCATCCGGTCAGGACGAACAGATCGGCGAGTCGGGTGTTGGGTCCCCTGCTCACGTGAAGCCCCCAGGTTCCTCGGCTGGTTCGAGGCTAGAGGCTCCGGCAAGTGCCAGGCGAGCATTCGCCACCGTTCGCCAGGGCCCGCCAGACTACTAAGCCAGTGCGGCGCGGGTGTGTTGTAGGGGTGCGCCACCTCGCCCCCGGGGCGGGAGGCGCTCCGGACCGGCGTCGGGGCATCCCCCGACCGTGGCGAGGGGCGCGCCCGGTCCTCACCCGAGGGGGTGGCGCGGCCGGGTGGCGCGGGAGCGCCGGGCACGGCCACGGCGGCTCCGGCCGACCGCATTCCCCAGGGTGCGGACGGCCGGGACACCGCCGGACCAGGGGTCCCC
>NZ_JBHWGV010000097.1:0-797 GCF_042732955.1 Kitasatospora sp. NPDC059747
GGGGGGGGGGGGGGGCGCGGCGCCCGCCCCCCGGCGCCCGCCCCACCCCCCCCCCGCGACGCGGCCGGCCCGGCTGCCCGCCGACCGGAAACCCGCGCGGACGCCCGACTAGCCTGTGCAGCGAAGATCATCCGCCGTACGAGGGGGAGCCCATGACCGCACTCACCGACCCGGCCCTCGCCCACCGGGCCATCGAGAACCTGATCGCCCGCTACGCCGAGCTCGTCGACGACGGCGACTTCGCCGGACTCGGCGACCTCCTCGCCCACGCCACCTTCACCGGCAGCGGCGAACCGGTGAGCGGGCGCGCGGCGATCGAGCGGCGGTTCCGTGACACGGTGATCCTCTACCCCGATGGCACACCGCGCACCCAGCACGTCACCACGAACACCGCCATCGACCTCGACGGCCCCACCGCTACGGCTCGCTCCTACGTCACCGTCCTCCAAGCCGCCCCGGGCCTCCCCCTCCAGACCATCGCCGCCGGCCGCTACCACGACCGCTTCGAACACACCGAAGGCCAGTGGCACTTCACCGAACGACGCGTCCGCATCACCCTCCTCGGCGACCTGACCCACCACCTCCACCAGGCGAAACGGGGAACTACGGAGCCCCCTGCCTGACCCAGTTGCCATCCGCCCCCACCACGTAGGTACGCCGCGGCCCCATGGCCGCGACCCTGGCCCGCAGCTCGGCCTCCACCACCGCGGGGTGGGGGGGCCACCCGCACCCCCCCCCGGGAAAACCGCCCCCCCCCCCGGGGGGGGGCCCAGGCCGCTGGGGCGGGCGCGCCCCCC
>NZ_JBHWGV010000097.1:807-36671 GCF_042732955.1 Kitasatospora sp. NPDC059747
ACGCCGCCGCCCCGGGCCACCCCCTCGCCCCCCCCCCCCCCCCCGTGTCGGACCCCCGGGCCCCCGCGGCGGCGACCGTGGCCCGCCGCTGGGCCTCCACCACCGGGGGTTCGGGAGCACCCGGATCCCGCACGAGGAAACCGTGCAGCCCGACGGCGTCGGCATCCACGTCGTCGGGCGCCGGCAGCCCCTCCAGGACGAACCCGCAGAGCGCGCGCAACGCGTCCTCGCCCATCTCCAGCGGGTGGAACGGCAGCGGGTACGGTCTGTCGTCCCTGTCCGGCCACGGAATGCCGGTGGCCGCTAGTTCCAGCCGGTGTCGGAGCCGGAGGCGTCGTGCTCGTCTGGCGATGCGGTGGTGGCGGCGGTGTGCGGCGTGTACGTCGTTGTGATCATCTCTCGTCCTTTCTCGAATGAAGGCGCGGTCGGCCAACGCAGGCACCCTTTGGACGGAAACGGGAAAACCAATCGGGCGTCATTGTCCGCCCGCCGCTCACGCCGTGACATTCCGGCCAAGGGGAATCGAGCCTCCCTGTGCGACCGGTCTTCGGCTCCTCGCCTCGCCCGGCCTCGGTATGGAATCTACGGCCGCGGGCAAGGGGGCAACAGTGCCTTTCTGCACAGTTGGAGGCTTCGTACGGTGCCGAAGTGCACAGTGTTCCCGCCGTCCTCCGAATTACCACCGCGTGTATTCTGCGGAGTGACGTACCGAACGTTCCGGGGGGAATGGCATGAAGGTCGACAACACTCGGGTTTTGACCGGGGCTCGACAGGCCGAACGGGCGGACGACATCCTCGCGCTGTACCGCGCCGCCCGCAAGGGCGGGACGGCGCAGGTGCTCCGCCGGCTGGCCCACCGCACCGGGACGGTCGCCTTCCTGCTGAACCGGTCGGGCACCCCGGCCAGTCCGGCCGCGCCGCCGCCGGGGAGCGCCGCGCACGGGCTCTGCCTGCGCGGGGCGCGCGAGATCGCCGGCCGGAGGCTGCGGTCCGTCGCCGTCGACGAGGGCGCCCTCACCGGCCTCGTGCTGACCCTCGACGACACCGGGGAGACGCCCCTCCTCGCCGTGGTGGCGCCGCGCCCGGCCCCGCCCGGGCTGCCGGCCCTCGTCGCGGACGCCGCGTCCGTGCTCGGCCTCGCGTGGCAGGCGGAGGACGTCCGCCGCCGTCAGCGCCGGCTGCGCGCGGCCGACGACCGGGTCCGGGAGGCGGTCCTCCAGCTGCTGATGAACGGTCAGACCGCCACGGCGCGCCAGATCTCCGGCGCTCTGCAACCCGCGCTGCCCGAAGTGGTGCAGGTGTACGTCGTCGAGGGTCGGCGCGGCGCGCGCGACGAGGTGGCGCACCGGCTCGCCGCGTCGGGCGGCGGCGCGTGGGCCGTGCCGTGCCCCGTCTACAGCGACCACATGATCGTCCTCGCACCCGCGGCGCCCTCCCTCCCGGCCTGGGCCACCGCCCGGCCCGCGGCGGCGCACCCCTGCCGGATCGGGGTCAGCAACGCCGTGCCCCTGCGGGAGACCGTCACGGGCTACGCGCAGGCGTTCCACGCGCTGGCCGCCGCGCGCCACCGCCCCGACCGGGTCGCGACCTTCGCCTCCGACCAGGACCTCCCGCTCACCATCGGGACGGCCGCGGCGGTGTGGGCGGACACCTTCCTGTCGCCCCTCCGGCTCCACCGCCCCAGGCGCCTCCAGGACCCGGACGGCGCCGAGCTGTTGGCCACCGCCTCCTCCTGGCTACGGTTCTCCTCCGGCGCGGCGGCCCACCTGAGGATCCACCGCAACACCCTGGCCGCCCGCCTGGCGTCCGTCCAGGAGCTGCTCCAGCTGGACCTGGCCCGGCTCGCCAACCGGTCCGCCCTGGCGCTCGCCCTGCACGCGGCCCCGGCCGCTCCCCACTGCGCCGACGACGCCCCGGGCGACGACCGACCGGCACCCGCCCTCGACGACCTCCTCGCCCTGCCCCGCGTCGAGGCCTGGGCCGAGCAGCAGCTCCGGCCGCTCCACGGACCCGACGCCCCGACGGCCGTGGCGCAGACGCTCGCCACCTGGCTGCACCTGGACGCCCGCCTCGTGCCGACGGCCGAGGCGCTGTCCGTCTCGCCCTCGGCCGTCCGCAAACGCCTGGCCAGGGCCGAGGAGTTGCTGCAGCGCTCGCTGGTCCGCTCCCCCACGTCCGTCCACGACCTGTGGCTCGCCGAGCGGGCCCTCGAACTGGCCGAGCACTGACCCCGGTGCCGTGGCACCGGCGGGCGTCGGCACGCACCGGGCTCACCCCCGGGCGGCCGCCTCGGAGGTCGCGTCCTCGGGCTTCCCGGACGCGGCGGTCCCGTCCTCGGCGGTCCCGTCCTCGGCGGTCGCGGACGCGGCGGTGCCGGACGACGCGGACGGGCGCAGCCCGAGGCCCACGCCCCAGGCCGCGGCCGCCACGCCCAGCAGCGCGATCGGGCGCGCCCACTCCCCCGCCCCGGTCGGCGCGAAGGCCACCGGCAGCACCAGCAGCGACGCCGCGACGGCGGCACAGGCCGCGGCCGGGCGGACGGTCCGGCGCTGCGGGCCGAACGCGTCGAGGAGCAGCAGGTAGGCCGCGAGGAGGACGGTCACCGTGAGCGCCTGCCACACCCGCGGCTCGCACAGAGCGGCGAGCACCACCGCACCGACGGCGAGGAGGGTCGTGCGGGACGCGGCGAGGCGCGCGGGCCAGGTCGCCGGCCGGCTCGGCGGATCGTCCTGCGGCGGCGCGGCCCAGAGCGCGAGGCCGGTGGCGACGACGGCCGCCGCGGGCCCGAACCGGTCGGTCGCGCCACCGCTGCCGGGGAGGCCGACCGCGGCGAGGGCCAGGGCGGCGCCGGTGCCCCGCAGGACGGCCCGTTCGAGTCGCGGGGCCCACCGGACGGCGCCGGGCGGGGGTGCCGCTTCCGTCGCACTCACGGGCGGTGCTGGAGTCGTCGAGGCCGTCGGAGTCGTCACGGTCATCGGGGTCATCGGGGTCATCGGGCCGCTCCCGTGATCGTGCGACGCAGCAGCGGCGCGAGTGCCAGGTCGAGCGTCTCGCCCGGCGTGTGGCGGGCCACCGGGATGCCGCGCCCGCGCAGCGTCGAGCGCATCGCCTCGCGTTCGGCGTGCCACAGGCGCAGGGCGAGGGCGTCGGTCTCGTCGTCCGGGCGCGCGGCCGGTTCGCCGGCCGGGACCTCGACCACGACCAGCGGGTTGCCGCGTTCGCGCACCTGGCCGAGCACGTCGAGGATCCGCTGGTCGGCGAGCGGAGTGAACGCGTACACGAGGGCGTGGCCGGGCAGGACCGGCAGCGGGATGCGGGGAACGGCGGCGCCGCGCTGGGGGCGGTCCTGACGGACCTCCAGCACGCTCTCCACCATGCGGTAGAACTGCCGGTCCCCGCTGCCGGCGTTGAGCCAGCGCAGCGTCCCGCCGACCGCGACGAGGCCGATCCGGTCGTGCCGGCGCAGGTAGGAGCGGGTCAGTCCGGTGGCGGCGCGCAGCGTCTCGTCGAGGCTGCGCAGTCCGGTGGTGGCGTCGCGGAAGTCGGCCAGGGTGTCCAGCAGGACGACCGCGTCGGCGGCGCGCTCGGCGGTGAACTGGTTGATCTGGACGGCGTCGCGGCGGGTCGTCGACGGCCAGTGGATGCGCCGCTGCCGCTCGCCCGGCACGTGCGGGCGCACGCCGATCACCTCGGTGCCGGTGCCCTCGTGCGCGGTGGTGTGCTCGCCGATCCGCTCCGGCAGCCGGACCGGGATCGGGGTGAGGCGGGCCGCGCTGGGCACCGGGAAGACGTCCACCCTGCCGAGGTCGGTGCGCACGGTGCGCCGGGTCAGGCCGCCCGCGTCGTGGACGTCGACGTCGATGACGCCGAGCTGCCAGCGGCCCCAGCTGTCGGCGTGGACGACCAGGTCCACGCCGGTCGCGGTGACGCTGAGGGCGTCCAGCGTGACGCCGGGGCCGAGCGCCAGGGTGGGGTCGAGCCGGCCGGTCCGTCCGTCGTGCCGGACGGTGACGTGCACGGTGACGGGCTCGCCCTCGAAGCAGCGGCGCGGCTCGGCGGTGCTGTCCGCGGACAGCGCGGTCGGCCGGGTGCGCCCCGGGGCGGCGAGGGCGAGCAGGACGGCGGGCCCGGCCGCCAGGGCGAGCAGCCACGCGTGGCCGGTGAGCAGCGCGGCGACGGCCGCGGCGGTGGCCACGGTGAGCAGGCGCAGCGTCTGCTCACCGGCGCGCCAGTGCGGCGGGGGCGGGCTGCTCGGCAGGCCGTCGACGAGCCGGGCGCCGACCACCAGCCCGGCCCCGGCGGTGGACCGGGTCACGGATTCCCCCGGAAGCGGTGCGCGGTTCACGAAGTGGCCGCGCGGGGCAGGGTCTGCGGCGCCGGGACGGCGTCGACCAGTCGCCGCACGACGTCGTCGGCCTCGATCTGGCGAACCCACAATTCCGGTGCGAGGGTGATGCGGTGGGCGAGCGCGGGGACGGCGAGCGCCTTGACGTCCTCCGGGGTCAGGTAGTCGCGGCCCTCCAGCATCGCCCGTGCCCGGGCCAGCTGGATCAGCGCGAGGCCGCCGCGGGGCGAGGCGCCGACCTGGATCTGCTGGTCGTTGCGGGTCGCGTCGACCAGCGCGATGACGTAGTCGACCAGGTCGTCGTCGACCTCGACCCGCTCCACCGCCGCGCGCATGGCCAGCAGTTCCGACGGGCTGCTCACGGTGTCCAGCATCGCCTCCGCTGCCGCGCGGTCGAGCCGGGCGCGCAGCATCGCCGCCTCCGTGACGGTGGGGAGGTAGCCCATCCGCACCCGGAGCAGGAAGCGGTCGAGCTGCGCCTCGGGGAGCGCGTACGTGCCCTCGTACTCGATCGGGTTGGCGGTGGCGATCACCAGGAAGGGGTGCGGCAGGCGGCGGGTCTCGCCGTCGACGGACACCTGGCCCTCGGCCATCGCTTCCAGCAGCGCGGCCTGGGTCTTGGGCGGGGTGCGGTTGATCTCGTCGGCGAGCAGGAGCTGGGTGAACAGCGGGCCGGGGCGGAACACCATCTCGCCGGTGTTCCGGTCGTAGAAGGGGGCGCCGGTGACGTCCGAGGGCAGCAGGTCGGGAGTGAACTGGATCCGGCGGAAGTCCAGGCCGAGGGTGGTCGCGAACGAGCGCGCCAGCAGGGTCTTGCCGAGTCCGGGCAGGTCCTCGATCAGGACGTGGCCGCCGGCCAGGGCGCCGAGCATGACCAGGCGCAGCGCCTCCGGCTTGCCGACGACGGCCCGTTCGATCTCCGCGAGCACCGCGAGGGCGCGGTCGCCGGCCTCCTTCGGGGTCAGCACCGGTATCGCCACCGCCGGTTCGGCCGGGGTGTGCGCGCCGTCGAGTGCGGCGGGGGCCTGGGGTAGGACGGACATGGCTCTCCTGCAGGACTGTTCGTGGATGGTGGGATGCGAAGGATCCGGCGCGGGGTGCGGCGCCGTCAACGTGCCTCAGGGGGACGGCTGGACCGTCACAGGGACTCCAGCCGGTCGACGAGGGCGCGCAGGACCGGGGCCGGGACGGTCGCGGCCGGGGCCGGCGCCTCGGGATCGACCCAGGGCCAGAGCCGGGGGCCGACCAGTTCGGCGGCCCGGTCGCGATCGGCCGGCAGCCGCAGGCCGTGGGCCTCCGACAGCCGTACGGCGTAGAGCCGTTGGAGGCGGGTGCGCAGCGGCCTGCAGTCGCCCTGGGGGTCGGTGGCCTGGCCGACGGTCCAGCGCCAGTCGCCGAGGCCGGGCTCGTGCGCCTCCATCAGCCGGGGCCGGCGGCGCAGGATCGTCTCCAGGGCGCCCGCGCCGGCCACGTACCGGGCGGTGACGAGGGCGGTGGCGGTCAGCAGGACGGCGCCGGCCCCGGCCCCGGGCAGGCCGCCGACCAGGGCGAGGAGCGGTTCGGCGAGGACGGCGGTCACGGTCAGCTCGATCAGGCTGTGCCGGACGGAGCCGGGCGCGGCGAACCCGTCGGCCGGGTCTCCGGGTGTCCGCGTCTGCGGGATTCTCATCGGCCGTGTCCTGTCCATCCTGTCGGGTCTGCCGGGCCTGCCGCGCCGGCGGGCGTCGGCTCCGGCGGCTCCGGCGGCTCCGGCCGCGCGGGTGTGCCCTCGGTGAGTGCGGCTGCGAGCGCCGCGCCGATGGTGTCCAGGGCCGCCCGGGCCCGGCGCACGTGGCCGTCGTCCATCGGGTGCGTCGAGTACCTGGCCTCCCGGTACAGCGCGGTGAGCGCGTGTGCCTGGCCGGGGTCGATGCTCTGGTGGGACAGCGCACGTTCCACCAGTTCCGTCGGGCTGTCGGAGTCGCGCCGGGACACGCCGGCGGCGGCGAGCGAGCCTTCCATGGCGACGAAGCAGGCGATCACGGCCGCCCGCGCGTCGTCACCGGTCAGCGCCGTGCGGGCGGACACCACGGCCTCGGCGAGGACGTCCTCCGGGGACGGCGGCGGCGCGGCGGGCAGCAGCACCGGGGCCTTCCGGCGGCGCAGGCGCCCGCGCTGACGCAGCAGCAGGACGACCACGGCCACGAGCACGACGGCCATCGCCACCCCCAGCACCGCGAACAGAAGCCCGGGCAGGAGCATGAGCGCGCCGTCGTCCGTCTCCTTCGACGGAGGCGGCGGTGTCGCAGTGGAGGTCGGCAGCAGTTGCGGCGGCAGCGGCGGCGTGAAGCCGTGGTCGCCGCCCGTGCGGCTGTTGAGGACCAGCATCAGCGCCGGCACCCCGAGGGCGGCCAGCGGCAGCAACACCATCGCCGCCTCCCGCAGGCGCTCGGTCCGCGGCGTCGGCCCGATGAGGGTCCGGACCTCCTCCCGGAAGCGCACCGCGAACCGGCCGATCAGCACCGCCCAGCCGATCCCGAGCAGGACCACGAAACCGATGGTGCGCACCGGCCCGGCCGTGGCCGTGCCGAGCAGCCCGCCGTCGGACCGCAGCGCCGCCGCGGCCGTCAGCAGGCCGACGACGACCAGCAGGACGCCCGTCAGCGTGTTGTTCCCCTGGGCCCGGTCGCTCCGCCGACGTCCCGTCAACGGCGTTTCGCCGTCCATGCGCCCCCCGATTCCCCCACAGCGCGGTCGACGACGCGCATCGTACAACGCCGCTCACCGACCGCCGCGCCGACCGGGCGCCCGTCGTCCACGACGACAACCCCCACCGTTCCGTTCCTTCCGTCCCCCGTCACCGCCCACCACCGTTCGTGTGCGGGCGCCGTCAAGATCGTGTCAAGGGCGCGGTCGCCGCACACTGCCAGAACCCGGCAGTCTTCGGCCCCCTCCCGTATCCGGATTCGATCACCCGCCGGGCCGCCGCACCTCCGTCACCCGGGTGCCGGGCCGTACTGGCGGCGGCGTGCGGCGGCACGCACCGTGGTGCGTGGGGCAACGACGGACCGGGCAGCGACGAACCGGGCAACGACCGACAGGACGGTACAGATGAACGCGAACGACTCCGTTCCCCGCGTCGTGGTCGGCGTCGACGGCTCGCAGCCGTCGCGCGCCGCGCTGCGCTGGGCGGTCCGGCACGCCGAGCTGATCGGCGGGGTCGTCGACGCGGTGGGCGCGTGGGAGCCGCCGAGCCACTTCGGCTGGTCCGCGCCCGTGGTCGACACGTCCTTCGACCGGGACCTCGCCGAGCGGCGGTTCCACGACGAGCTGGACGAGGTGCTCGGCGTGGACGTGCCGGTGCAGATCCGGCGGACGATGGTGATGGGCGACCCCTCCGACGTGCTCCTGGACGCGGCACGCGGCGCCGAACTGCTGGTCGTCGGCAGCCATGGCCACAGCGGCTTCACCCGGGCCCTGCTCGGCTCGGTGAGCACGCGCTGCGCCCAGCACGCCGCCTGCCCGGTGGTCATCATCCGCCCGCAGTAGCGCAGCCCGCAGTAGAGCACCTGCCCCGTGGTTCAGCGGCTGTTCGCATCGTCGGCGGCGAAGTCGACCCGGGTGCCCGGGGTGACGGGCAGCGCCTCGATCCCGTCGTCAGCCAGGATCAGCGCGGCCGCCTCGGCCGAGCACCCGACGTACGTGGACAGCAGGTCGTAGTCGCTGGTGACCACCCAGCTCCGGTCCTCCGGCCACCAGAACTCGGGCCCGGTGATCTCCTCGTAGTCCGCATCGAGCCCGACCTCGGCCGCCACGAAGGGCCGCGAGGAGTCCAGCCCGGCCAGCGACGAACGCCTGACCAGCGGCCCCGGCGCGCCCCACAGCAGGGCCGCCAGGTCGTAGGCGAAGAGGACGGGCTGCTCACCCGTCACCCGGCCGAGGCAGCGCGCCAGCGCCCGGCGGGTCCCGACGTCGGGCTGCCCCGAATCCGCCAGCCACCGGACGTCGGCGTCGGGGCCGTCGGCGTCCTGCAGCAGCGGTCCGTGGCTCATCTCGGCGTGGAACGGCCGGCCCGCCGCCTCGGCCCGCTCCCGCCAGGACCGGGTGCGGCCCGACCCGTCCGAGGCGTCGAACCGGTGGAACACCCGCAGGTACGCGCCGAACCCGCCCGGCACGAGCTCGCCCACGACGTGTCCCGCGCGCTGCCCGGGCCGCTCCAGGGCAGCCTGCAGCCAGGCCAGCTCGGTCCCGTCGTAGCTCCACGTGTGCGTCTCGGTCATGCGCCCATCCTGTCCTGCCCGCCGACGCGGGCGTGCGGCGCCCCCTCGAAGCCGCCTGCCTTGCAGGGCCCGGGTGCCAGGGCGACGCTGGACGTGGCGGACAGCCACCCTCCCTGCCGCTGAGACGAGGAGCCCTGACGTGAGCTTCATCCAGATCATCGAGTACAAGACGACCCGCATCGACGAGTTCAACGCCCTGCTCGACAACTGGGTCGAGAAGAACGCGGGCAACCGCATAGCGACCCGGTCCCTGCAGACCCGTGACCGCGACCAGGAGAACGTCTACCTGAACATCGTCGAGTTCCCCTCGTACGAACAGGCGATGGAGAACTCCGACCGCCCGGAGACGACGGAGTTCGCCGCCCGGCTCGCGACGCTGTGCGACGGACCGCCGGTGTTCCGCAACCTCGACGTGCTGAACGAATGGACCTTCAAGGACTGAAACCCTCCGTGGACACGTCCCGCTCTCGGAGACCGGCGCCCGAGCTGCGGCGAACGGGTGGTCCGGGGCGCTGATCCGGCGGGCGTCGGCGTTGCACGCGGGGCGGGGGCGCCGGTCGGGCGGTACACCTGGGGCCGCCACGGCGCCGGGCGCGGCTGTTGCCGGTGCGCCCGCCGAGGCAACCGAGAGGACCGGACGGAGCCCGGCCGACGTCAGGGAGGCGGTCCGTGGGAGTGAACGGTGCCCGACCGCCCCGGCGTCCCACGCCGCTCGGCAGCCGCCGGCCCCGGGTGGCGCCGCCCCGGGCGCTGCCGTCGGCCTCCGGGGACGGCGTCCCGCCCGGGCTGCGGACCGCCGCCGGGTACGCGTGGCGGCTGGTCCTGCTGGGCGTCACGGCCTACCTCGTCGTGACCGTCCTCGCCCAGCTCGAAGTGCCCGTGGTCGCGGTGTTCGTGGCGCTGGTCATCACGTCCGTCCTGCGGCCGCTCGTCGACCTCATCGCCCGGGTGCTCCCGCGTTCCCTGGCCGTGCTGCTCGCCTTCGTGTGCGCCGCCGTGGTCATGGGCGGGGTCCTGGCGCTCGTCGGCACGACCGTCGCCGACGAGTGGAGCCGGCTCGGCGCCGAGCTGCGCGGCGGCCTCGGCCGGATCGACCACTGGCTGACCGGCGCGCCCTTCCACCTCCGGCCCGGCACCGTCACCGACCTCCGCGCGAAGATCGGCGAGTGGATCACCGCCCACCGCTCGGCGCTCGTCAACACCGCGCTCAGCGGCGCCAGCCGGGCCGTCGAGTTCGTCACCGGGCTCGCGCTCGCGGTGTTCTGCTCGGTGTTCTTCCTGCACTCCGGCCACCGGATGTGGTCCTGGGCGCAGCACCAACTCCCCGGCCGGGCCCAGCCGGTGTGGGCGCGGGCCGGGCGCGCGGCCTGGCGCACCTTCGCCGGGTACACCCGCGGAGTGCTGATCGTGGCGGCCGTCAACGCCGTTCTGGTGGGCATCGCGCTCGCCGTCCTGCGGGTGCCGCTGGTGCTGCCGCTGATGGTCCTGGAGTTCGTCGCGGCGCTCGTGCCGCTGATCGGCTCGCCGATCGCGCTGGCCGTCGCCGCGCTGGTGGCCCTGGCAGCGCGCGGTCCGGTGGTCGCGCTGCTCGTGCTCGCGCTGATCGTCGTCATCGGTCAGATCGAGGGCCACCTGCTGCACCCGCTCGTGATGAGCTGGTCAGTGCGGATCCACCCGGTGGCGGTGGCGCTGTCGGTGATCGGCGGCGCCGTCCTGGCGGGTGTGCTGGGCGCGGTGGTCGCGGTGCCGGTGGTGTCGGTCGCGTGGGCCGTGGTGGGCGAGCTCCGGGACCGGTCAGCGGCCGGGCCGTCGCGAGCCGGTGCGCCACCGCCACGCGATGAGCCGCGCCGCCGACAGGACGAACGTCGGCACCCACACCAGGGAGAAGGCGGCCAGGACGTCGGGTGAGTTCGCGTCCGCGCTCACCAGGGCCAGGCCCGCCGACAGCGCCAGCAGCACCGACAGGACGGAGGCCGGCACGCGCACGACCGCCCGCAGCGCGCGGACGAGCAGCCAGCCCGGCCCGCGCCGCATCGTGCGCAGGGCGCGGTCGAGGCGGCCGTCCGCCCGCAGCTCCTTCTCGATCTCCGCCAGGATCCGCAGCTCCCGGTGGGAGAGCCCCTGCCCGTCCATCGCCGCCACCTCCGAGCACGTGCCCCCACCACACCGTTGCCCGCTCGCGAGGCTCCCTAACACCGATCGGCCGGGACGGCACGTGCCAGGTCGGGACGCACGTCCGGGACGCCCCGCACCGGGTATCGGTCGGGTGCCGATCCGACCACCACGACGGGCGGCACCGACGGTACGGCGACGAGCGGCACGGCGGCCGGATTCCCGGATTGCGGCGGCGGCGGACCACAACTCACCTGGGCCGTCAGTCCGTTCACCCACGGCCGGGCCGCCCCGAGGTCGCCGGTGCCCGGCGCGCGCCCCCGGACGCAATGGTGGTGCGCCCCCTGGGCGTGTCCGGCCACGACCACCCCAGGGGGCGCGCGTCGGCAGCCTCAGGTGTGGGCCTCGATGAAGCCGGTCAGGTTCTGCACGTACTCGGCGGGATGGGTGACGTGCGGGATGTGCCCGGCCCCGACCAGCTGCCGCACCTGCGCCTGGGGCAGCGCCTCGGCGAGCCGGGCGATGATGACCGGGAACCAGGGCGGGCTCACCGTGCCCATGGTCAGCAGGGCCGGGCCCCGGTAGCCGGACAGCCCGCCGAGGTCGAGGGACGACCACCCGGGGTCGTCCTGCTCGTCGAGGAAGGTCGGGGCGTTCGTCAGGAAGGTCTCCCGGACGACCTCCGGGAACCCGTCCCACGCCCCCGGGCCGATGGCGACCTCCTCCACGAACTGGTGGGCGCCGTCGAAGGTCTCACCGGCGCGCAGGTGTGCGAGAACGGAGTCGACCTTCGCCTGCATGTCCCGCATCCGCGAGTCCTGCGAAACCGGCCCACGTCCCGCGTCCGGCGTCACGATCCCCATCAGCGGCGGCTCGTGGGCGACGAGGCTCCGGAACAGCCCGGGGCGCCGCGCGGCCAGGCCCAGCGCCGTCGACGCCCCGAAGGAGTTCCCCGCGACGTGGGCCGGCGCGAGGCCGAGCTCCTCGACCAGCGCCGCGAGGTCGTCCTCGTCCTCCGTCCGGGAGCCCTGCCCCGGCGGCCGCTCGCTCCGGCTGTGCCCCCGCCGGTCGTAGACCAGCACCCGGTACCGCTCGGCGAGGGCCGGCAGGACGGGCACCCAGTTGAAGTGGTCGCCCCAGGAGCCGTGGACCAGGACGAGCGGGTCGCCGTCCCCCGCCAGCTCGTAGTAGAGATCGACGCCGTTGACCCTGGCCCTTGGCATGCGACGGCTCCTCACCTGCTCGCCCGCTCACGTGCTCGCCTGCCGGCCTACCGGCCTGCGGAACGACGGTTTCCCGTCCATTCAGACATCGCGACGCGCGGGCGGCAATACGGAGGACGGCCCGGCCGGCTCCGCGCCCTACGGCAGGTAGTACATCGGGTTCGGCAGCTTGAAGCCCTTGTCCGCGTGCCCGCCGGACAGGTCGCTCTGCTGGTCCCCGAAGTTGCCGACGATCTCGTAGCCCAGGTCCTCGATGTGGGCGCGGGTGCCGGACTTGTACTCGATCACCGAGCACTTCGCCCCGCAGGCCAGGTACGGCGCGGGCGAGGCCGTGTTCTTCAGAAACAGGTGCGCCTCGTCCGCCACCGGGTACCCGACGGCCGCGAGGTTGGCGGCGGTGGCGGCGCGCTGGGCCTCCGGGCGGCCGGTGATGTAGAAGACCGTGTAGCCCTGCTGCTGGGCCCAGGTCGCCAGGTCGTTCATGCCGAACACGGCCGGCATGGTCTTCGTGGCGATGTACTGGGCGTTGCTCGCCGGGTTGTAGACGAAGGTCGTTTCGAGCTCGTAGTTGTACGTCGACAGCGTGGTGTCGTCGACGTCGAGCACGATGGCCTTCCTGCCGTCGCGGTCGTGCTTGATCTGCTGCGCCAGGTACTTCCGGGCCTTGGTCTCGACGCCCTTGACCTGGGCGGCGTAGTTGCTGTCCGGAGAGGGCCAGTGCTCCCCGTTGGCGTCGACGGTGTCCCCGTAGTACGCCTTGATCCTGGCCACCTCGTCCGTCATGTTGGTGATCTGACGGTCCGTCCGGGGCGCGGCGGCATCGGCCGCGGCCAGCCCGCCGCCGGCCACCACCGCGCCGACGACGACGCCGACGACGAGGGTGGGAACCTTCCGCGCACGGGACGTCAGGGTGCTCTCGGGCATGAGGGTCTGCTCCTTCTCCCGCAGGCCGGGAGGGCGCGACTCGCCCGTCGAACCGGCGTGGGGTCTGCGTGATCCACGAACCGTAGGGGCGATCAACCCCACAGGTCAAGGAATGTCTACGCGCATGGTCTACGCGCGATGCGGCTGGGCCGCGACGGCCCTGCGCCGAGACGCCGTGACGACGCCGTCAGGGCAGGTGCCGCAGCCAGGAGTCGAGAGCCGCGTAGTCCCCGTCAGTCAGCCCGCGGCGGGCGTCGACGCGGTGCAGGAGAGCGTGTCCGCCGTGGTGGGCGGCGACCCACACCCGATCGGTGTCCGTGATCTCGTCATCGACCCAGGCGAACGGGCGTCCGGCCGCCCAGTCGACGACGGCGCGGGTCTTCCAGTGCAGGCCGTCCCGCTCGTCCTGGTCGTCGAGGTCGGAGGGCTCCGGCCACGGCACCACCGGCAGCTGCGGCAGACCGAGCAGCGGGGCCACGCACTCGTTCGCGTCGGCCATCCAGGGCAGGTAGTCGACCTTACGTCTCAAGGATGCGGGCGAGCGCTGCTGACTAGAGAGTGGAACCGTGGCTCGCAACGTAGCCGAGTCGGTGAAGAACGTTGACCTGCTTCTGTGGAAGTCGCAGGTCGTACGGGTGCGGTGGCCCAGGACATCCTGTCGCTGAAGGCGCAGGAGGTGAAGGGCCGAGCGCGAGCCAAGAACAATCGGTACGTGATCCGCCGGATCTACCGGGAGAGCCTGTCCGCCTAGATGTTCGGGGCGTTCAGCACGTAGTACGTGGCCTCGGAGCCGAGAACGGCGGTGCGGCCCGCGGCGGGTACGTTCTCTTTTTTGAGCTGCAAGCCCAAAACGCTCGCACCCCCGCCTCCAGAACGAGGCGGGGGTGCGAGCGAGACGGCCAGCGCCTACAGGCCAAGCCGAGCGCGGATAGCGTCCATGCTGTCTGCCATGGCGATGAACTCACTTTGCCGAGCGGGCTGCTTATCGCCCGGCGGCGGCAGCGTCACCCGAGGTAGACCCTCTGCCACTCCAAGGACGTCATTGTCAGTGCGGCCTCAGCAAGGGTGCGAGCTGACTCGGTCTTGAGGCTGCCGAGGCTGCTGTCGATCCACGGCTGAACGTTCTGATACCCCTGCTCGCGGTACTCCACGGCCTGAATCAGGCACTCCAGCTTGTCCGCATCGTGGGCGACGATGACTTCCGGGCTCTCGGCGTTTTCGTACTCCTCCACGATTGCCTGAACCCCGGCGACGACGGCAGGGTGAGCCGCGCTGACCTGGTCGGCGGTCACGCGTTCGTTCGAGGCGGCGGTGAGGTAGCGGCGGCCGATGTGCGGGATATCGCCGACCCGGGTCTCCTGGGTGTCGTGGAAGAGGCACAGCAGGGCGACCTTGGCGGGGTCGGCGCCCTCCATCATCGCGAGCACCGCGCCAACGACACCCGTCCGGAACGAGTGCTCGGCAATCGTCTCGGGGTCCTTGACCCCAGCGATCCACCAGCCGGAGCGCTTCGCCCGCTTGAGCATGCCCGCCTCGAACAGGTAGCCTGCGGTGCCCTTCGCCTGCTTGTCGTCCGTCATCGCTGTCCTTCGCTGTTGGGTCGGTTGTTGCCATAGCCGCCTACCCGCAGACCGTAGTGCACAGACTCCAGCTCGCGGCGGGACTGCTGTGAAAGACCGTCACTTTCGAGCAGCGTGCGCACTCGTGCGGCCAGATCGCGGGCGGTACGGGGGTCCGCGTCGGCCAGGCCGCGTCGGCCGAGCATGAGTGCCCAGATCGAATGAACGTACAGGTCGGTGTACTCGCCTGCGCGGTCCAGCCGGACGGCGAACTGACGCAGCAGTGAGGAAGCGTCCCACGCCGGCCGTTCGTGCTCGGCCATAAAGTCATCGCTGGTCTGGGGACGTGAGTCAAGCCCGAGCCAGTGAGCCCAGTAGTTCAGGTTTGCGTTTTCGAAGTCGTCGTTGTCGGTGATTGAGCGGGCGATGAAGTCCCGGAGCAACTCGGGATCTCCCTGCCGCGCCAGTGCCGCCGCGACCGACCGAGCCTCGGCCCAGCGGGGTGACCACCCTGAGCCGGCCGAGGGAATCCGGCCTCGACGCTGCATCCCGCCGAACCACTCGACCACATCGCGGGCCCGGTCATAGGAGGACAGGTACCAGACTTGTCTGCGGAGCAACGCGGTTTCCTCACCCCCGGCTTCCACCAGGTCGGCAGTGTGCCGGAGGTTGTCGAAGAATCGCGAGCGCACGTCCTGCCCGAGGAGCGGCGCAGTGGAGACCGGCCCGCGTCGGGCGGCAGGGATGTTCAACTCCGAGGCCACAGCACCGGGCAGAACCCCGCTGACAGCCCACCCGATCATGTGCGTGGTGTCCCGGGTAAGCACCCACCCGGCCAACGGATGCTCCAGAACCTCGGACCTCGTAGGCCGTGACCGCAGTATCTCGCCGAGAACGAAGTCCGCGTCCATCGCGAGGCTGATCAGACCCACCAGACCAGCCGGCGCGCCCAGAAGGATCAGCTTCCGGCGCAGCACCACCAGGTTCCCTGCCCTGGTGGAGGAGAGCGGCCGACGGCCGGACTCCCAGCCCTGGACGGTGCTCTTGTCGACCCCTAGGTCCATGGCCAACTCGTCTTGAGTCTTCGGGATCTGCTCCCGGATGACCTTGAACAGGAAGCCAGAGATCACCCCTTCGGGGAGCCGCACGGCCTCGGACTGACTGCCAGTCAGCGGTTCGATACCTCTCGGTGGTGTCCGAGCAGCCATTCCAGGCCCCCCTTGGCCTCGATCGTCCGGGTAACTCGTACTGGCAGTCCGTCGAACCGTCGATTCACTGGCCGTAACTTCATGACTACGGCATCGCAGTGGCAGCGGAAGCCTAGTACCAACTCGGTCTCCCGCGAACAACAGCGATGCCAGGCCGCCCAGCCCACACAATCGGGCGGCCCTGCCGATCACCTGCAAGATCTCGGAAAGACTGCTCACCCACCCCGGCGAGCAGAAGCCAACCCGATTGGAGAGGCACATGAGCACCGCCACCCTCAAGCCCGGTGACCCGGAGGTCACCAACCTCACCCGCCAGCTGGACCACAGCGTCCCCGACGGCGACTTCGCCCCGCAGACGGGCGTCGAGACCCTGACCCGCCGCCTGGACCACAGGGTCCCCGACGGCGACTTCGCCCCGGTGGGCACCGAGGCCTGACCTCAGCCCCAACCGGTGCCGGCTAGTTGACTGCACAGGCGGGTCGGCGACGGGTACTCACCCCCGCCGACCCCCCGCTCTCGGCCGCACACACCCCAGATCAAGGAGAGTCCACATTGAAGTCCGCCATCGCTGACCGCGTCCCCGCCGGCTCCTTCTTCGACCTCGACCGCAAGGACCCGGACCTGATCCGGCTCCGCGAGGAGGGTGCGGAGACGGCGCTGCCGTTCGCCCTGATGGAGCGCCTGGTGAAAACTGGCACCCCCTATGCCGAGCACGCCCGATCCCTGCGCAGCGAACCCGTCACCGTGGCCGGGGCTACGTTCGACTGGTTCCACGCCGAACTCCCCGCCGAGATCGCCAACGAGATCAACTTGGCGGACTACCGGATCGCCGAACACACCGGCGAGCGCCGCACGGTCCTCGTCCAAGCGCTGGACCGCCTCTCGCTGGTCCACCCCGAAGGTTTCGACCGCGTACGCGAGTTCGTCCGGGGCCTGCTGTGGGTGGGTCTCAAGCCCGGTGCCCGAGTATCGTCACTGACGAGCTCCAGCGACCCCGCGCTCCCGTACGTCATCGTGTTCTCGGACAAGGCGGCACGCCACATCCCGCCGAACACCGTCAGCGAGCAGCCCTCCCACCTCTACCTGGCAGAGAACCTGCTACATGAGGGCACCCACCAGTCGATCAGCTTCCACGTCCTCCAGCACCAGGTCTTCGCCGACGGCTACTCGTCCAAGACCTCTCCCAAGATCGAGATCAGGTGGCGGGCCGGTCAGGGAGACGACCGCAACCAGTACTGGGAGATCGACCGGGCCTTCCACGCGACCTGCGTCTACAACCAGCTGCTCCGGTTCCGCCAGACCGAACTGCGCCGCGACGACCTCACTCGCGCCGAGCGCGCGAACTTCCAGAGCGCCTACGACGAGGGACTGCCGGCCGTGCGCTACCTCATGCGCGAACTCGAACTGCTCACCGCGCACTTCACCCCGCACGGGCGGGAGCTGCTGGCCGACTTGCGCCACCAGACCGACCACCTGTAGTGCCACGCTGAGCACACCCGAACGACGGAGGTCACGTGCTGGATCACCTCATCACCCATGACGACAGCCTGCGGATGGTCCCCACCGACCGGAACGAGCTGACCGCCGCGGTCGGCCAACTCCACGAGGAACTGCGGTCCTTGTCCGAGGGGACCGACCCCGCCCGTACCCGGGTTCTGACCAGATGGATCGGCATCGCTCAGATGTGCCTGGGCAACCACGACGAGGCCCGCACGTTCCTCCGGCAGTCGCTCGACATCGTCGCGACGATCGGCAACAGCAGGGCCGTCGTCGCCACCGGGCTCAACCTCGGCGACGCGCACCGCTACGCCGGGGACGCCCAGAGCGCGGACGCGCTCTACCGCAGTGCCCTGAACACCGCCCGAAGCCAGCACCCGGAACTCCTCGACTACGCGCTCCAGCACACCGGCAAGCACCTGATGGAGCGCGGAGACCTCGCGGGCGCGCAGGGCCACCTGCAAGAAGCGCTGCGGCTGCGGATCGCCAAAGGGGATGCCGAGCTGGTCGAGTCCACACAGGCCGCACTCGACCGGGTCGAGCTGCTGATCAGCCAGACCGGCGCAGCGGCGGCCAGTCCCCCCGCACCCGGCCAATGGAGCCGCCAGTGGACCGCCTGGCTCCAGTCCCGGACCACGGCACGAACGTCGTCCCAGTGGGCACTCGATCTCCCGGCGCTCCGGAACGCCGTGGCCGGGCTCACCGCGCACCAACGGGTATACCCGCGCCACCTGCGCGACGAGTCGTTCCCGTCGGTGCTGCTCGCCGCGATGGAGGAGGAGGCCGAGAAGGCCGTCGCCGCCAACGGATACCTCCACAACGGCAAGTGGAATGCCGCCGTCGGTGACGCCGCCAACCACTTCGCCGAACAGGTCGATCTCGCCACAGTCGTCGCGCGGTCCACCGGCCTGGACGTCGAGCCGCCGCACACCGCCGTCTACATCGCCTATGAGGAAGGACAGCACCTCGACTTCCACCTGGACGAGTTCGGCTTCGGCGAGGCCAACCTGCTCCTGTGCCTCAAGCACGATCGTCCCACCGGCGCGTCCCGGGTCAGCACCACCGTGTTCATCAACGCCGACGGCTACCTCGAATGCGAGCTCGCCGCAGGCGACTGCGTCGTGTTCGACGGCGCACTCACGCCGCACGGCCGGACCCCCCTCAGCGCCGGGGAGGCCATCACGCTCATCAGCTTCGGCTTCCGCGCCCGCGATTCGGCCCCTCGGACGCTCACGGGTCTCCCGCCGATCCCGGTGTAACGACGGGCCGTCGACGTCGAGGAACAGCAGCGGACGCTGCGCGGTGTCGGTCACGTCGGCACGATAGTGCGGGCCGCCCACCGTCCTACGCCGGCCGTCGTTCGTCACCGCCGGGCCGACGGGCGGACTGCCGCCGTACCCCGAGGTGTCCCGCGGTGCCCCGGCATTCCGTAGGCTGATCGTCGCCGATGAGCAGGTGAGCAACCAGGAGCTGCGGGGGGAATGCCATGACGGCGGAGCGTCGGCGTAGGGCGGCGGTGGTCGGGTACTGGCGGGCGGTGGAGCTCTTCAGCCCGCAGAAGGTACCGGCCGCGTCCCTTCGCGAGCGGGTGTACGAGGTCTCACCGGATCGGCCGCTGCCCTGGCAGGACGGCCATCCGCTTCGCCGGTTGCCGCTCGAACCGGGCTTCACCTGGCAGCACGTCGTCTACGGCGGGGTCTTCCCGTTGAGCGCGGTGCGGGACGCCCTCCTGGAGGTCTTCGGCGAGGACGACGAGGACCACGACGGGCGCATGGCCGGCGAGAGCGCGCTGTTCGCCCTGACCGTCAACGACGAGGGCCGCCTGCTCCTCGACTCCCCGATCTTCTCCACCTGCGCCTGGGCGACCGGACGCGCCCGCCGCCCGGGGCCCGGCCGGCCGGGCTGGCTGGACGGTTTCGACGGGGAGGCCCAGTCCTGGCACGCACGGGCCGGTGAACTCGGCGAGGACCCGGTACCGGTGCTCGCCGCGGACGGCGCTCCGGCCGCGGAGGCGCTCACCGCAGCGCGGGCCCTCCTCGCAGAGGGAACCGATGGACCGGACGACGGCGCGGACGGGTCGGAGAGCCCGGTCGGCACCCGTCACATCACGGCGGCGGACCTGCTCGGCTTCGCCTCCGACCTCGCCGACGACTGGTCCGTGGCGAAGGACCTGGCGCCGTTCGCCGTCCGGGTCAGGAGCGTGCAGGTCCGGTCCGACCGCGCCGACGACGTGGACCAGCAGGACTTCCTCAACAGCTTCATCGCCGCCGACCTCGACCGCGTCACCCGCGACCTGGCGCTGAACGATCCCGGCCAGGCTCTCGGGACCTACCTCGCACCCGCCGCGGCCTTCCGCCCGGAGCACCGGATCGACCTCCGCCACCAGCCGGAGCAGGCGCTCGTCCGGGTGAGTCCCGCCGCGGCCCCGCCCGGCCGGTGGCCGGCCAGTACGAAGTACCCGCTGGCGCTCAGCCAGCAGTTCGCCGTCAACCTCGTCGGGGGCGAACTCACCGACTCCGCCGGGGTCTTCGCCGTGAACGGCCCACCCGGCACCGGCAAGACGACGATGCTGCGCGACATCGTCGCCCACCTCGTCGTGGAGCGCGCGACACGGCTGGCGCGGCTCCGGCTGCCGTCGGCCGCCTTCAGCGACACGACGCACCAGTGGAAGTCCGGGGAGTACTCCCGCACCGTCAGGGAGCTGCGGGCGGAGCTCACGGGATTCGAGATGGTCGTCGCCTCCGCCAACAACGGCGCCGTCGAGAACATCTCCACCGAGATCCCCTCGCTGGGGGCCGTCCACGAGGACTGGCACGCCCAGGCCGACTACTTCGCCGAGCAGGCCACCCGCCTGCTCAAGGGCGAGCCCGCCTGGGGTGCCATCGCGGCGAGACTGGGCAGCAAGAGGAACCGCGGCGAGTTCGTCTCCCGCTTCTGGTGGGGCCAGGAGAAGGCGTCCGACGCCCGACCCGACAACGGCACCGGACCCGATGATGGCCCGCGGGCCGACGCCCGCCCGTCCGCCGGCCGGACCGCACGGCGTGACGGCTGGATCGACACCGGGCGCGGCCTGCAGCACCTGATGGCCGAGTACGTCGCCTCCCCCCAGAGCGGCGTGTGGCGCGCGGCCGTCGACCGGTTCCGCAGCGCGCTGGCCACCGTCGAACGGCTCGGCGCCGAGCGTGCGGAGGCCGCCGAGGCCCTGTCCGGCCTGCCCGCCGCGCGGGCCGCGGCCGAGGCCGCCGCCCGCGCCGTCCGGACCACGGCCGAGGACCTGCGACACCGTCAGGAGGACCTTGCCGGAGCCGCCCGGACGGCAGCCGAGGCGCAGCGGCGCCTGGAGGACTGCGAGCGCGAGCGGCAGGCCCACTTCGAGCGGCGCCCCGGGTTCACCGTCAGCCTCTTCACCGCCGGCCGGGCGGCTCGCGACTGGCACGCGGGCGACGCGCCGCTGGCCGAGCGCGAGCAGGCCGCCCGGCTCGCCGCCGACGGGGCCAGGGATGCCGAACAGCGGGCAGGATCGGCCGCACACCTGGCCGAGACCGCGCTGCACCACCACCGCGTGGAGCATGCCGACGCCGTCGAGCGGGCCGAGCGGCTGGAGTCCACTCTCGCGACGGCCCGCGCGCGCTGGGGCGACCGTGTGCCCTCCCCCGAGCTGTTGGCCGAGTCCGAGCGCCGCGAGCTCTCGTCCCCGTGGGCCGACGAGGAGATCACGGCCGCGAGGACCGAGGTGTTCTTCGCGGCGATGGAGGTCCACAAGGCCTTCCTCCGGTGCACCGCGAAGACGATGCGCGCCAACCTCAGGGCCGCCATGGACGTGGTCTCCGGAGCCGCTCCGAAGACCGTGCCCGAGGAGGCCCGCCGCGCCGCGTGGCAGAGCCTCTTCCTGGTCGTCCCCCTGGTGTCGACCACGTTCGCCTCGCTCGACCGGGTCTTCTCCGGCCTCGGCCGCGAGTCCCTCGGCTGGCTCTTCATCGACGAGGCCGGGCAGGCCACCCCGCAGATGGCGGTCGGAGGGCTCTGGCGGGCGCGGCGGAGCGTGGTCGTGGGCGACCCGCTCCAGTTGGAGCCCGTCGTCGTCCTGCCCTGGACGGCCCAGCAGGCGCTGCGCCGCGACTTCGGCGTGGACGAGGAGTGGGCGCCGAGCCGCACGTCCGTCCAGCGGGTCGCCGACCGCGCCAACCGGTACGGCACGACGCTGCCCGCCGAACTCCCGGACGGCTCCACCGAGGTGTGGGTCGGCGCGCCGCTCCGCGTCCACCGCCGTTGCGACGACCCGATGTTCGCGGTCAGCAATGCCATCGCCTACGACGGCCTGATGGTCCACGGCACCCCTGATCGCGGGGCGTTCCCGTACGCGGGCAGCTCGTGGGTCGACGTCGCCTCCCCGCAGGCCGAGGGCCACTGGATCCCGGAGGAGGGGCGGGCCCTGCGGCAGATCGTCGAGAAGCTCCTCGACCGCGGGGTCTCCGCCGACGACATCTTCGTCATCAGCCCGTTCCGCGACGTCGTCGCCGGCGCGCAGCGCGTCACCCGCGGCCTGCTGGACCGTACGCGCGTCGGCACCGTCCACACGACGCAGGGCAAGGAGTCGGACGTCGTCATCCTGGTGCTCGGCACCGATCCGCGGCACCCCGGGGCACGCGGCTGGGCCGCCTCCCGGCCCAATCTCCTCAACGTCGCGGTCAGCCGCGCGCGCCGCCGTCTGTTCGTCATCGGCAACCGGGACGCCTGGCGCGACCAGCGCTTCTTCAACACTCTGGCCGACGCCCTGCCCACCCATGTGTGGCACCCGCCGCGGTGACCTCCGCAGGAAGCCTCCGTACACGAGCGGGCGCGCCCCGGTCCCGACCCCCGTGCGGGGCCGGGGTGCACCCGGCCGTCTACCCCGCGTGAACCGCAGTGTTCTGGCAGGCGTGCAGGAGCCACCGTCCGTCGGCGCCGCGTGTCATGACATAGAGCGGGCTGCCCTCGGAATCGCCGTCGGCCGACCGGTACACCTGGCGCACCTTGACGGCGGCGACGTCCGGGCGCAGGAACCGCACGTGCGCCACCTCGTACGTCACCTGCCCGTCCCAGTCGTCGGCGGGCAGCACCGCGCGGGTGAACCCGGCGATCGCCTCGCGCCCGAGCAGGACCCTGCCGTGCGCGGTGGTCCACAGGGCGTCGGGGTGGAAGAGGGCCAGGAAGCCGTCCACGTCCTTGGCCCGCTGGGTGCGCTCGACGGTGGCGACGACGTCGGCGATGGCTTTGACATCGGGGTTCTCGGTACTCGTTTCGTGACTCATGCGCACCACCCTCGCCCTTCAAGTGGGCTTGAGGTCAAGGGAAACCTGCCTGCGGACGGCGGATCGACGGGAGTACGGTTCCGCGCATGGGTCCTCACCAGTCGCTCCCCCGCGACCTGTCCGCCGTCGCGTCGACCATCGCCGTGCCCGTGAGCGTGCGGGACCTCCGCCCGGAGGACCTGCCCGCGTGCACGTGGTCCGGATCGGCCCTCCATCTCCGCAGCGTGGAACGGGAGTTGCTGCGCGCGGCGGCGGGCGAAGTCGACTACCTGGCCGTCTGCACGCCCGTGGACATCCCGGTGGCCATCGGCGGCGTCGACTACCGGGCCGCTGCGGGCGCCGGCACGATCTGGCAGCTCGCGGTGCTCCCCGCCCTCCAGTCCCGCGGCCTGGGCACGCTCCTGATCCGCGCCGCCGAACAGCGCATCAGGGACCGCGGCCTCCGCCGGGCCGAACTCGGCGTCGAGGAGGACAATCCCCGGGCCCGCGCCCTGTACGAGCGCCTGGGCTACGTCGCCTACGGGCGCGAGACCGACGCCTGGGACGAGGAAGCGCCCGACGGATCGGTCCGCCGCCACGAGACGATGTGCGTCCTGATGCGCCGGGAGCTGTGACGCCCCGGCTGCGCGGGCACTCATGCCCCCCGTGATCGTTCTCCCCGCGGCACATACGGGAGAGGAGCAGGATGCGGCGGCGGCCGTCCTGGGATAGCGGCGTCACACCACGCCGGGCAGGGGTCCGGCCAGCCCGCGGGACTGGAGCACCGGGCGGACGCCCTCACCGAACCAGTAGGCCTCCTCCAGGTGTGGGTACCCGGAGAGGACGAAGTGGTCGACGCCGAGGGCGTGGTACTCCTCGATCCGGTCGGCGACCTGTTCGTGGCTGCCGACGAGAGCGGTGCCCGCGCCGCCCCGGACCAGGCCGACGCCGGCCCACAGGTTCGGGTGGATCTCCAGCTCGGCACGGGAGCCCCGGTGGAGGGCCAGCATCCGCTGCTGGCCCACCGACTCGCTGCGGCCCAGCAGGTGTTGGGCCCGCGCGACCTCGGCGTCGCCGATGCCGTCCAGGAGCCGCTCGGCCTCCTGCCAGGCGTGGCGGGAGGAGTCGCGCGAGATGGTGTGCAGGCGGATGCCGAAGCGGATCTCCCGGCCCTCGGCCTCCGCGAGTCCGCGGATCCAGTCGATCTTCTCCTTGACCTGCGCGGGCGGCTCGCCCCACGTCAGGTAGACGTCGGCGTGCCTGGCGGCGACCGGCCCCGCGGCGGGCGAGGAGCCGCCGAAGAAGACCGGGACGGCCGGCGTCGGCGGCACGGGCACGTGGGCACCGGCCACCCGGTAGTGGGTGCCCGCGAAGTCGAACGGTGTCCCGCTCCAGGCGCCGCGCACCACGGTAAGGAACTCGTCGGTCCTGGCGTAGCGGCCGTCGTGGTCGAGGTGGTCGCCGAAGCGGGCCTGCTCGTCGGCGTCCCCGCCGGTGACGACGTTGAGCAGCAGCCGGCCGCGGGTGGCCCGCTGGTAGGTGGCGGCCATCTGGGCGGCGAGGGTGGGCGAGATCAAGCCGGGGCGGAAGGCGACGAGGAACTTCAGGCGCTCGGTCTCGTGGGCGAGGAAGGCCGTGGTGAGCCAGGCGTCCTCGCACCAGGTGCCGGTCGGGGTGAGCACCGCCTCGAAGCCCAGCCGGTCGGCGGCCTTGGCGATCTGCGCGAGGTACTCGACGTCGGGCCGGCGCACGGCGGCGGCCGCCCGGCCGGGGACGGCGTCCGCCGCCGCACCGTCGAGGTTGCTGGCGTAGGCGTGGCGGTCGACCAGGCCGCGGCCGTCGCCGCCGGTCGGCAGGAACCAGTGGAGGTGAACGTTCACGGTGGATGCTCCGGAGTGGTTCGGGGGGCGCAGCGGGATGGTGTCGTCGTCCGGCGCACGGCAGGAGCGCGCCTCGACTGTTCACGGACGGGGAGGGCCGACTACACGCGACGGCTGCCGATGGGCTCGACCGGATCGGGCCGTGGAGGCAGGCGGGCGGGGCGCTCTCAGCAGGAGCGACAGGCAGCGGAACAGACCCGGAGGAGGTCGATGTGACCGCGGGTCGTCAGGGCGACGGAGCGCTGCTGCATGCCGTGGAAGCTAGCCGGACTGCGCCGACGGCGTCAACGGGTGCCCGGAGGGCGGCCCGGGGAGCTTTCATACCGCCGCAACACCTCGGCAACGATCATGGCGGATATTGATCAGGTCAATCGTTCGACCGACGCGGTGAGGCCCGCGACCGGCCCGACCGGGCCGGGACCGCCGTCTCGGCACCGCTCACCGACGGTCGCCTCCTTCACCGCCACCGCCTTTCTGGAGCCACCATGCGCCCGCGCCGGGTCCTCGTCGCCGCCCTCGCTGCCCTCGCCTCCCTCGTGCCCCTCACCGCGTGCAGCAGCAGCGCGTCGTCCGACGCCAAGTCCGCCGACAACCCGTACCAGCTCACCGAGCCGGGGACGCTCCACGTCGGCACGCTCTCGGACGCGCCGCCGAACGTCTACCTCAAGGACGGCAAGTTCACCGGCTTCGACAACGACCTCTTCGCCGCCGTCGCCGCCAAGGCCGGCCTGAAGGTCCAGTTCGCCTCCACCGACTTCTCGGCCCTGCTGTCCCAGGTCGCCAACCACAAGTTCGACGTGGGCAGTTCGTCCATCACCGTCACCGAGGCGCGCAAGAAGACGGTGGCCTTCACGAACGGCTACGACTTCGGCTACTTCGGGCTCGACGTGCCCGCGGGTTCGTCCGTCACGAGCTTCGACCAGCTGACGGGCAAGCGGGTCGTCGTCGTGCAGGGGACCGTCCAGGACGACTACGCCACCAAGCGCAACCTCAACCCGGTGCGCGTCCCCGACTACAACAGCGCCCTCAACCAGCTGAAGACCGGCACCGCCGAGGCCTGGATCTCCCCCGCCGAGATCGGCGAGAAGAGCGCCAACGACAGCGGCGGCAAGGTGCTGCTCGTCCAGAAGCAGCTCAGCCCCTCGCCGACCGCCTTCGCCGTCGCGCCGGACCGGCCGCAGCTGCTCGCCGCCCTGAACAAGGGCCTCGACGAGGTCATCGCGGACGGCACCTGGAACCGCCTCCAGGACCAGTACTACCCGGGCCGCGCCGTGCCGGACGGTTTCCACCCCGGCAGCGGGACGGCGTCCGGTGGCGCGACGGCGGGCCAGTCGACGCCGGCCGCCCCCACCGCGTCCGCGACGCCCTGACCCCCAGCCGATCCGGCCCTACTCACCAATCAGGAGATCGACGTGGACCAGCTGGGCACGCTGGCGGAGACGTTCTTCAACTGGGGATCGATGCGCGAGGCGATCTCCGACCTGCTCACCACCGGCGTCCCCAACACGCTGATCCTCGCGGCGACTTCGGCCGTCATCGGCACCGTCCTCGGCCTGCTGCTGGCCGTGGCCGGGATCTCCCGGACCCGCTGGCTTCGGTGGCCGGCCCGCGCCTACACCGACGTGTTCCGCGGCCTCCCCGCCGCGGTCACCATCCTGCTGATCGGCGTGGGGCTGGCCCCGCAGGGACTACGCATCTGGGGCCCCGACCCGTACCCGCTGGGGATCCTCGCGCTCTCGCTGATCGCCGCCGCCTACTTCGGCGAGATCTTCCGCTCGGGCATCCAGAGCGTGGAGGCGGGCCAGTTGGAGGCCGCCCGCGCGCTCGGCTTCCGGTACAGCGCCGCGATGCGGCTGATCATCGTCCCGCTCGGGATCAGGCGCGTCCTGCCCGCGTGGGTCAACCAGCTCATCGCGCTCATCAAGGACTCCAGCCTGATCTACTTCCTCGGGCTCACCGCCGGGCAGCGGGACCTGTTCCGGATCGGCCAGGACGCCGCCGCCACCACGGGCAACGAGTCCGCGCTCGTCCTCGCCGGGCTGTTCTACCTCCTGCTCACCGTGCCGCTGACGCACCTGGTCAACGTGATCGACCGCCGTCTGCGGAACGGCCGCCGGGTCACCGAACCGGCACCCGCCGAGACACCCACCGAGGCACCTGCCCGGGAAGCACGTCGGGAGCCACTGTCTACCACCGCGCCCGAGGGAGCGACCCGTGCCTGACGAGCGACCCACCCCCGCGTTCTCCCCGGTCAGCCTGGCCACCCGCGACCTCCACCTGTCCCTCGGCGGCAACCCCGTCCTGCGCGGCGTCGACCTGGACGTCCCCCGGGGGAACACCCTCTGCGTGATCGGGCCGTCCGGCTCCGGCAAGTCGACGCTGCTGCGCGCCGTCAACCGCCTGGTCGAGCCCGACCGCGGCGACGTCCTGCTGGACGGCGAGAGCGTGCTGCGCCGCGACCCCGACCGGCTGCGCCGCCAAGTCGGCATGGTGTTCCAGCAGTTCAACCTCTTCCCGCACATGAGCGTCCTGCGCAACCTGACCCTCCCCCTGCGCAAGCTCAAGGGCCTCTCCCGCGACGCCGCCACCGAGGCCGCCCTCCGCCAGCTCGACCTGGTCGGGCTGCGCCACAAGGCCGACGCCCGCCCGGGCCGGCTCTCCGGCGGACAACAACAGCGGGTCGCCATCGCCCGCGCCCTGGTGATGGACCCCCAGGTCATGCTCTTCGACGAGGCCACCTCCGCGCTGGATCCGGAACTGGTCAAGGGCGTCCTCTCGTTGATGGCGGACCTCGGCCGCGCGGGCATGACGATGGTGGTCGTCACGCACGAGATGGGCTTCGCCCGCGAGGCCGCCGACGGCGTCGCCTTCATGGACGGCGGCGTCGTGGTCGAGTCCGGCCCGCCCGAGGCGGTCTTCGGCGCGCCGCAGAGCCCGCGGCTGAGGACGTTCCTCTCGGACGTACTGTGACGTAACATCGTTGACCTGCAGTGGAGTTGTGTCACCCCGCCGACGTTCACCGGAGGACACGCCATGCGCCGCGCCGCCACCGCCCTCACCGCCGCCGTGTCCGTGCTCCTGCTCGCGGCACCCGGGGTCGCCCCGTCGGCCCACGCCGGCCCGGCGACCCCGGTCGTCCTCGTCCACGGGCGCAACGCGGACCCGGGCGTGTGGCGGGCCACGATCTCCGGCCTGGAGGCGAAGGGCTTCCCGGCCGACCGGATCTTCGCCTGGTCGTACGACACCTCCCAGTCCACGAACGAGGTCCTGGCCGGCCGGCTCTCCGCCTACGTCGACCAGGTGCTTCAGAAGACCGGCGCGGCCAGGGTCGACATCGTCGCGCACAGCCTCGGCAGCCTGCCGAGCCGCTGGTACGTCGAGTTCGGCGACGGCGCACGCACGGTCGCGAACTGGATCTCCCTGGCCGGCCCCAACCACGGCACCGGCCTCGCCTGGCTCTGCGCCGCGTGGGACCAGGGCTGCCGCGACATGACGCCCGGCTCGTACGTCGTCACCAACCTGAACCGGGACGACGAGACGCCCGGCCCCGTCCACTACTGGACCTTCTGGTCCCCCTGCGACGAGCAGATCCTCCCCAACGCGAGCACCCCGCTGAACGGCGCCGCCAACACCGAGACGTCATGCCTCAAGCACAACGACTTCCTCACCGACCCCGCCGTGATCGACGCCGTCGCCGGGATCCTGGCCGCCGGGTAGGCCCCTCCGTCCAGGCCGGGCTCACGGCAGCCAGTGCACCGGGGAGACCTCGCGGATGTGGACGAGGACGTCGAAGGCCCCGGCCAGGGAGGCGACGGCCAGGTGTTCGGCGGCGTCGCGCTCCGGGGTGTAGACACCGCTGACGACGCGGGCCTTCGCCGGTCCGTCCCACTGCGCGCGCACGTCCTCGTCGCGCAGGTCCAGCCAGCGCGCGGGCAGGCCCGTCTCACCGAGCCTCGCGTCGACGAAGTCCGCGGCCGGGCCCGGCACGACGGCGACGCCGAGGTCCCCGTGGTGGAAGCCGATCGCCACGGAGACGTACCGCCGGCCGTAGCGCTCGCGCAGCAGGCTGCCGACGCCGGCCTGCGAGCCGCGCTCGGCCGCCAGGCCCACCACGGCCTCGCCCGCCGAGGTGTGCGCGATGCCGTCCCAGTAGACGGTGCGCGCACCGGTCCGGCCCTGGGCCTCGGCGACGGCCTCGGCCCACACCTCGGCCTCGCCCGCGTAGTTGCCGCGCCCGGCGACGCTGCGCTCGTGGTACTCCACGATCAGCCGCATCCTCGCGGCCGCGTCGTCGGCACCTGGAGTGGACTCGACCAACTCGAGTGCGTCGCGGGCGTGTTCGGCGAACGGCCGGCCGGGGTGGACGCCGCGCGCCCGCTGCACGTGCTCCTCGATCTCGTGGACGGTGCGGATGGGATCCAGGTGGGCCGCCACCTCCGCGAGCCGCTCCGGCGCCACCAACCGCACGTGCTCCAGGACGGCGTCGTATTCGGCGGGCCCCGCCTGCATCGGCTTCACCCCGAAGATCCGGACCGGATCGTCCGCGTGGTCCCGGTTGAACGCCCGGATCCACTCCAGGGCGGCGACCATCTCGGCGGTGCGCCAGGGGCGCCAGGCCCCGGCCAGCGCGGACGCGGCCGAGCCCTCGCCTCCGCCCACGTACGCGTCGAGGGCCGCGGCGGCGCCCGCGTCGTCCTGGACGGCCAGCGCGCGGAAGCCGTGGTCCCGGACGAGCCGGCGGAACAGCTGGTCCCGCACCCCGAAGGTCTCGCGGGAGAAGCGCGTGGACTCCCCGATGCCGACCACCGTCGCTCCGTCGGCCAGTCGGCCGGCGATCTCGTCGAGCACGGTGTCGGCCAGCGGGAGGGAGTCGGTGTACTGAGGGTCGGTCAGGTCGTGGATGACTGCGGTGTTCTTCGGCATGTCGTGCAGTCTCGTACCTGAAGTCGACTTGAAGTCAAGCGACTCAATCGGCGGGAACGGACACAGCGCGTGAGTCGCCTCGGACGACCAGGACCCGGCGCCCACGCGTGTGCCCGGCCCGGCTGTCCGCGTGTGCGGCGGCGGCCTCGGCGAGGGTGTACGCCTTGTCGACCGGGATGTGGAGCAGCCCCCGCGAGATGAGGTCGACGGCCTCGGCGAGCGCGTCGGGCACGCTCCCGGCCACGCCGGAGAAGCGGACGCCGAGCCCGGGTGCGGTGAGGTCGGCGATGGAGACCACCTTCCGCGCGTCCCCGGTCAGTTCGACGAGTTCACGGATCACGCCGGAACCGGACAGGTCGAGGGCCGCGTCGACCCGGCCGAACCGCCGCACCCGCTCGACCCAGCCCGGGCCGTACGTCGTGGCGGCGGCGCCCAGGCCGCGCAGGTATTCCTGGTTCGCGGCGCCGGCCGTGCCGATGACCGCGATGCCGCGGTCGCGGGCGATCTGCAGCACCGCCGATCCGACTCCGCCGGACGCGCCGCAGACCAGCAGCGTCTGCCCGGGCCGCACGCCGACCTCGCGGATGATGCGCAGCGCGGTCTCGACCACGGAGGGGTAGCCCGCCGCCTCCTCGAACGTCAGCCCTTCGGGCATCCGGGCCCAGGCGGACAGGACCGCGAACTCGGCATAGGTGTCGGCCCCTTCGCCGAACACGTGGTCGCCGACCTCGACGTCGTCGACGCCCTCGCCGACCTCGTCCACCACCCCGGCGGCGTCCAGCCCGACGCCGGACGGCAGGCGGGTCGGATGGGCCCCCAGGACCTGGCCTTCGCGGATCCTCCAGTCGACGGGGTTCACGCCCGCCGCCCGCACGGCGATGCGTATCCGGCCGGGGCCCGCGTGGGGCGCCTCGGCGTCCACCAGGTGCAGGACCTCCGGGCCACCGAACTCGTCGAAGCTCACCTTCTTCATGTTCTTCATGCGGCCGACCGTAACACTAACGGTTAGGCTTTTGGAACTGTTTCATTTTCATGCCTGATAGCATCACGACATGACCGAGCCAGCCGAGCCGACTGCCCAGACCGGGCAGACCGGGCGCCGGGAGCGCAAGAAGGCAGCGACCCGTCAGAGGATCGCCGACACCGCCCTGCGGCTCTTCCTGGACCGCGGCTACGACGCGGTCGGCATCCGCGAGGTCGCCGCCGAGGCCGACGTCGCCGTCACCACGGTCTTCTCCCACTTCGCCTCGAAAGAGGCCCTGGTGTTCGAGCAGGACGAGGACTTCGAGCAGCGCCTCACCAAGGCGGTCACCGACCGCTCGCCCGACGAGGCGCTCGTCCCCGCGCTGCGTCGCGAGATCCACGCCATGGTCCGGCACTGCACGGCGGACGGCGCCGCCCCGGTCTGGCGCATGATCGACGAGTCACCCGCCCTGCGGGCGTACGAGGAGTCGATGAGGCTGCGTCATGCGGATTCGCTGGCAACGGCCATCGCCGCCCAGTCCCGGTCGCGGCCGCAGCCCGGGCCGGTGCCGACCGCGACGGCCTGCCGGGCGATCGCGAGGTTCGTGATCGGCGCCTTTTCGCTGGCCCGCGAGGCCGCCGACCCGGAGGCCGTGGTGGACGAGGTCTTCCGGATGATCGAGGCCGCTTGGGCGGTCACCGCCACCGGAAGACCGCCGGGGGATCTTGCCCGGCTCTGAAAGGCCGTGGTTCCGGTCAGTCGAGCAGCAGGGACGGGAAGGCCCGCAGCGTCCGCACGTCCTCCGTCGCGATCAGCGGCAGGCAGGAGAGCAGGCCGATCCCGGCGATCGTCCACAGTGTCAGGCGCGTGCCGAGGACGGACCCGAGGTAGCCGCCCGCCAGGGCCCCGACCGGGCGGGTGCCCCAGATGGCGAACCGGACGGAGGCGTTCATCCGGCCCTGCAGGCCGGTGGGCGTGATGGCCTGGCGCAGGCTCACCTGGCTGATGTTGTAGACGGTGATGCCGCACGCCATGATGCCGGTCGCGACACTCAGCGTGAGCACCGCGCGGGCCGGCGCCGCCGTCGCGAGCACGAGCACGGCGATCCCCGACATCGACTTCGCCGCGACCAGGACCGGACCGAGCCCGACGAGCCTGATGAGCCGGCTGCTGAGCGCGGCCCCCAGCAGCGCACCGCAGTTGCCCACGCTCAGGGCCAGCCCCAGCTCCCCCGGCGACAGCCCGAGGTCGCGCAGGGCGTACGCGGTCAGGACCGCCCCCAGCGCGCCGCCCAGCCCGACGAGGTTGCTGATGCCCGTCGCCAGCGCCAGGGACCGCAGGGTCCGGTGACGGAAGACGAACCGCAGTCCCTCGGCGATCTGGCTGCGCATCGAGGCCCTGACCGCGGGCTGCGGCGCCTGCGTCCGGGGAATCCGGATGAGGCAGAGCAGCAGAGCGGACACCAGGTAACTCACGGAGTTGACGACCAGGACCAGCGGCGCGGTGACCACCTGCAGCAGCAGACCACCGATGCTGGGCCCCGCCAACTCCGCCGTCGAGCGGGAGAATTCGAGCCTGCTGTTGCCGTCCGGGGTCTGCTCGCGCGCCACGACCGTCGGCAGGAAGGCCTGGTCGGCGATGTCGAAGAACACCGTGCACAGCCCGATGGCGAACCCCACCGCACAGAGCAGTGGCACACTCAGCACCCCCGCGAGGTGTCCGACCGGCAGCACGACGATCGCCACGGCCCGGCCGACGTCCGCCACGACCATCACGCGCCGGCGGTCCCACCGGTCGAGCAGCGCGCCCGCCGGCAGGCCGACCAGGAGGAACGGCAGGGTCTCCATCGCCGAGACGAGCCCGAGCTGGCCGGTCGACGCGGAGAGCGTCGTCAGCGCGAGCACCGGAATGACGAAGAACGTGATCCGCGTCCCGAACTCGCTCACGGTGTGCGCCGACCACAGGACCTGGAAGTCGCGCTGCCGCCACACACTGACCAGCCGTGCGGCGGGGGCCGCCAGAGCCGGATCGGAGCCGACGCTCGCCATGTCCACGTTCCCTCGCTTCTGGTCGGTGACCGGCTCCCCCGCGCGGCAAGTCTCCGGAGAGTAACAACGGCATCACGGCGAGCTCCGACACCGGACCGAAGGGGTCGGTCGGGTACGGCCGTACGGGCGACCGCGGCAGGGGTGTGCCGCCCACCGCTCGGCGAGTACGTACGGCCGGACTACCATGATCCGCAACAAGGGGAGGGGCGGACGTGGAACCGACGACACGCAAGCGCTGGCTGGCCATGGTGGGGCTGATCGGGCTCGGGGCCGGGGGCTACTACACGTGGTGGGACCAGTTCTCCCACCACGAGCTTCCGTACACGCGACGCGACGCCTCGGTCCTCGGCCGGATCAATGCCAGCGACGGCCTCAACGCGTGGAACCCGACCGTCCTGGCGGACGACCGCACGATCACCGTGGATGTCGGCTGGGGCGGTTGCGACTACAAGCCCGACCTGGTGGCACGGGAGACGGCGGACCAGGTCACGCTGCTGTTGAGCCGCCGGGACGCCTCGGGCCCGGACGTCGGCTGCGAGGACGGCGGATACGCGCAGGTCAAGACCGTGCTTCACCAACCGCTCGGGACACGGACATTGACCGACGCCGTCACCGGCCGGCCCGTCCCGATCGCCCACCCCCAGTCGCAGCCCCCGACGACCTGACGTCTGCACGGCCCGACCGGACTTGCCCATCCTTGATCGATTCTTGGCCCGGCGTTCACCCGCACCCGCGTACGATTCACGCGCGTCGGCGGTGCGGACACCCGTCCGAACCGTAGGGGGAACGGAACACCGGTGTCGTACCGGGGCCGGGCCGACGCGGATCGGGGGCGCGTGCGCGTCCGCCCGCCTCCCCTGCTCCTGCTCCTCGTGCAAGGGACCGGTCCTTCTTGACCATCCGCAACGCCCTCCCCCGCGCCCGTACGGCCGCAGTCGCCGCCGGTGCCGCCCTCACGCTGGCCGCCGCCGTGCCGGCCACCCCCGCGTCCGCCGTCGGCGGCAGCTTCGGCAACCCGACGACCAGCACCCTGGTCAACGTCAACTCCGGCAAGTGCCTGGAGATCGCCGACTGGCGCACCGACAACGGCGCCCCCGCCCGCCAGTGGGACTGCACCGGCGGCGCCAACCAGATCTGGGACTACGTGCCCGACAGCGGTGGCTTCGAGCTGGTGAACCGGAACTCCGGCAAGTGCCTGGAGATCGCCGACTGGCGCACCGACGACGGCGCCCCGGCCCGCCAGTGGGACTGCTCCTGGGGCGGCAACCAGCACTGGAACTACGTCGGCACCCTCGGCGACCGGGGCGAGCTCGGCATCGCCAACTTCAACTCCGCCAAGCTGCTGGAGATCGCCGACTGGCGCACCGACGACGGCGCCCCCGCCCGCCAGTGGCAGGGCAGCTACGCCGGCGTCGCCCAGGGCAACCAGGCCTGGCTCACCGCCATCAAGCGGTACTGACCCGCACGGGTTCCCGGGGACGGACGTCCCCGGGAACCCGCAGGCGGCACCCGGCACCTGCGCACGGATCCTTCCCTTGCGAACCAGGCGCCGCGCCAGCGAGGATGGGCGCCCGGGGCAGCATCCGACGCTGCGTCAGATTGTGGGGAACCGCCGTGCGGCCAGGCAGTGATCCGGACCGGCCGAGCTTCGCGCTGCTCGGCGACCTCCGCGTGCGGCGCGCCGGTGCGGACATGGCGCTGGGCGGCCCGCGGCAGCGGTCCGTGCTGGCCGCCCTGCTGCTGCGGCCGAACACGGTCGTCCCGGTGGAGGAGCTGGTCGCCGGGCTGTGGGGCGAACGGCCGTCCGGTGCGCCGGACGTCACCCTGCGGACCTACGTGTGGCGGTTGCGGAACCTGCTGGAGCCCGTCCGCGACTCGCCGAGGGTGTTGCTGTCCCAGGCGCGCGGGTACCGCCTGGCGGTCGAACCGGACCGTGTGGACCTGTGGCGGGTCGGGCGCCTCAAGGAGCAGGCCGGGAAGTGCTCCGCCGAACGGCCCGCGGATGCCCGGGACATGCTGACCGAGGCACTGGCCCAGTGGCGCGGTGAGCCGCTCGCCGGCCTGCCCGGGCCGCTCATGCGCCGCGAGCGCGAACGGCTGTCGCAGTTGCGCCTCGCCCTGCGCGAGGAGCGGCTCGCCCTCGACGTGGCGCTCGACGGCCCCTCCGGCTGCCTGCCGGAGCTGGAGGCGCTGGCCGCCGCCCATCCGTTCCGCGAGCGCCTGCACGGGCTGCTCATCCGCGCATTACAACGACAGGGCCGGATGCCCGAGGCGCGCGCGGTCTACGACGCGCTCCGATTACGGCTCGTGGAACACCTGGGCCTCGAACCGGGGCCCGAACTCTCGGCCCTGTGCCACGAACTCGATGCGGACTCCCCCGCCGGGTCGAGGTCCGCTCCCGCACTCAGCCGGCCCGTTCAGCTGGACCAACTACCTCCGCCCCCGGCCCAGTTCACCGGGCGGCAGGAGCACATCGCCCGGATCGGACGGGCACTGACCGAACGCACCGGCCCCGGCCTGCGGCTGGTGACCGTCACCGGCATGGGCGGCGTCGGAAAGACGGCCCTCGCCGTACGGGCCGCCCACACCGTACGCCCCGACTTCCCGGACGGCCGGCTGTACGCGGACCTGCGCGGCGCCGACCTGGTGCCCGCGAGCGCGTCGGACATCCTCGCGGACTTCCTCACCGCGCTGGGCGTCCGGGAGGCCGCCGTCCCGAAGGACCTCGCGGGCAGGTCCGCCCTCTTCCGCACCGCCACCGCCGGACGACGGCTGCTCATCCTCCTCGACAACGCGCGCGACGACGCGCAGATCCAGCCCCTCCTGCCCGGATCGCCGGACTGCGCGGTCGTCGTCACCAGCCGCGCGGTGCTCAACAGCGTGCCGTCGGTGCTGCACATCGCGCTGGACGTGTTCAGCGAGCGCGAGGCGCTCGGGCTGCTCGACGCGGTGATCGGCAGGGCGCGCCGGTCCGCGCAGAGCGTCCAGGCCGCGCTGCTCGTCGAGGCCTGCGGCCGGCTCCCCCTGGCCGTACGGATCGCGGCGGCCCGGCTCGCCGCCGAGCCCGACCAGCCGATCGCCGACCTCGTGCGGCACCTGGCGGACGACGGGATCGGTGCGCTGCGCACGGGAGACGTCGAGATCGAGCAGGTCTTCGCGGTCGGCTACCGGCTGCTTCCGCCAACCCTGGCAACGGCGTTCAGGATGCTCGCCTGGGTGGAACCCGACATCGGCCTGGCCGCCGCGGCCGCAGTCCTCGGCCTGACGGAGGACCAGGCGGAGCGCCTCGCGGAGGCACTGGTCGACCAGGCCCTGCTGGAGTCGATCGGCGCCGGGCGCTACCGCTACCACGACCTCGTGCGCGCCTTCGCCCGCCGGACCTCGCTGCGGACCGGCGAGCACGAACGGGCCGCCGCCCACGAGCGGCTGCTGGCGCTCCTGCTCGGCTGCGCCCGTACGGCCTTCGCGCTCGCGGTGCCCGGAGACCCGGTCGCCGACGTCTTCGGCTCGCCGCGCCCGCCGTCGGCCGCCGCCCGGGACTACACCGACCCGGCGGACGCCCGCCGATGGGCGCGGGCCGAGATCCCCGGTGCCGTGGCGCTCGCGGCCGCCGTCGCGACGGTGCCCCTGCTCCCGGTGGCCGCCCTGCGCG